>NZ_DAMDHB010000003.1:0-2676 GCF_032102465.1 Haematobacter sp.
TCCGCCACCCGAAGCGGACAGCGCCGGCGATCCGGTGGCCGAGGCCCGCGCCCTTGCCGCCGCCGCGCCCGACCTTGCCGCCCTGCGGGAGGCCATGGCGGGCTACAGCCATTGCGAACTGAAGAAAGGCGCGCGGAACCTCGTCTTTGCCGATGGCCAGCCCGGCGCGCGGGTGATGATCGTCGGCGAGGCACCGGGACGGGAGGAGGACCAGCGCGGTCTGCCCTTTGTCGGGCGCGCGGGGCGGCTGCTCGACCTGATGTTCGGCGCCATCGGCATGGGCCGCGCCGCGCCCGATGCGGAAAAGGCGCTCTACATCACCAATATCCTGCCCTGGCGGCCCCCGCAGAACCGCGATCCCTCGCCGGAGGAAATCGCCATGATGCTGCCCTTCGTGGAGCGGCATGTGGCGCTGGCCGACCCGGATTTCCTCGTCCTCATGGGCAATATCTCCTGTCAGGCGCTGCTGGGGCGCAAGGGGATCACCCGGCTCCGCGGCAACTGGCAGACGGTGTTCGGCCGGCCGGCCCTGCCGATGTTTCACCCGGCCTTCCTGCTCCGCAACCCGCCGTGCAAGCGGGAAAGCTGGTCGGACCTGCTGCTTCTGCAATCCCGGCTGGAGGGAAAATGACCGATTTCATTCCCGTGCGTTTCGCCGTGCTGACCGTTTCCGACACGCGGACCGCGGCGGAGGACCGCTCCGGCGACACGCTGGCCGCGCGGATCACGGCGGCCGGGCATGTGCTTGCCGCGCGCGGCCTGCTGCCTGACGACCGCGCCGCCATCGCGGGCCGGTTGCGGGAGTGGATCGCGGAGGAGGGGATCGACGTGATCCTGACCACCGGCGGCACCGGCCTTACGGGCCGCGATGTGACGGTGGAGGCGCATCGCGACGTCTATGAGAAGGAGATCGAGGCGTTCGGCACCGTCTTCACCATCGTCTCGATGCAGAAGATAGGCACGTCCGCGGTGCAATCGCGCGCCTGCGGAGGTGTGGCGGGGGGCACGTATCTTTTCGCTCTGCCCGGCAGCCCGGGGGCCTGCAGGGATGCCTGGGACGAGATCCTCGTCCATCAGTTCGACTATCGCCACAAGCCCTGCAACTTCGTGGAAATCCTGCCCCGTCTGGATGAACACCTCAAGCGCAAGTGATCAGCAGTTCGGCACGTTGACGGCGAGGCCCCCCAGCGAGGTTTCCTTGTACTTGTCGCTCATGTCCGCGCCGGTCTGACGCATCGTCTCGATACAGGCGTCCAGCGGGACGAAATGTGTCCCGTCGCCCCGGAGCGCCAGCGACGCGGCGGAGACGGCCTTGATCGCGCCAAGCCCGTTCCGTTCGATGCAGGGCACCTGAACCAGCCCCTTAACCGGGTCGCAGGTCATGCCGAGATGATGCTCCAGCGCGATCTCGGCCGCGTTCTCCACCTGCTCCGGCGTGCCGCCCATCACCTGCGCAAGCCCCGCTGCCGCCATCGCCGCCGCCGAGCCCACCTCTGCCTGACAGCCGCATTCCGCCCCGGAGATGGAGGCGTTGTGCTTCACGATCCCGCCGATGGCGGAGGCGGTCAGCAGGAAATCCCCGATCCGCGACGCGCTCGCCCCCGGCACATGGTCGAGCCAGTAGCGCAGCACGGCAGGCACTACGCCCGCCGCGCCGTTGGTGGGTGCGGTCACCACCTGTCCGCCCGCCGCATTCTCCTCGTTCACGGCCATGGCGTAACAGCCGATCCAGTCGTTGACGGTATGCGGCGGCGCGATGTTCAGCCCCCGCTCCCGGAGCAGCGCCGCATGGATGGCGGGCGCCCGGCGCCGCACGTTCAGGCCACCCGGCAGGATGCCCTCGGTCGCCAGCCCCCGGTCTATGCAGCCCGACATCACCGTCCACAGGCGCCCGAGCCCGTCCTCCACCTCCCGCCGGGAGTGGACGGCGCGTTCATTGGCCCGTTTCATCTCCGCGATGGAAAGGCGGGAGGCCGCAGCCATGTGCAGCATCTCCGCCGCGCTGGCAAAGGGATAGGGCACGCTGATCCGCGCGGCACCGCCCGGTCCCGCCGCCTGTTCCTCCGGCGTCACCACGAAGCCGCCGCCGATGGAGTAGTAGGTTTCGCTGACGAGCGTATCTCCCTGCGCATCGCGGGCGGAAAGGGTCATGCCGTTTGGATGTCCGGGAAGCGGCGCGCCGTACTCGAACACCAGATCGTGCTCGGGCCGGAAGCCGAGCGGCGGCAGGCCTGGGGGTGAGACCTCGCCGGTCTCGCGGATGCGGGCGAGGGCCGCTTCGGCGTGATCAGCGTCATAGGTCGCGGGCAGAAATCCGTCCAGCCCGAGGATCACCGCCCGGTCCGTCGCATGGCCGACCCCGGTGAAGGCCAGCGACCCGTGCAGGCTGCACCTGAGCGCCACGGGCCGGAAGGGCGAGCCGCGGAGCAGATCGAGAAACCGCCCCGCCGCCACCATCGGCCCCATCGTATGGGAGGAGGAGGGGCCGATGCCGATCTTGAAGACGTCGAAGACGGACAGGAACATGATGCCTCGCGGTTTCCCTTCTACATAGTGCCGCCCGCCGCCCGCGTCTCCCCCCTTGACCGTGATCCGGTTATGCCCTCGCCCATTCTGGGCCGCTGGGCCGCTGGGCCGCTGGGCCGCTGGGCCGCTGGGCCGCTGGGCCGCTGGGCC
>NZ_DAMDHB010000003.1:2776-15864 GCF_032102465.1 Haematobacter sp.
GCTGGGGGAGGTACGTCCCCCCGCCGCGCGTGGGGGATATGCCGGGTTTCTGATCTGCCTTGTGGCCGGGGCCTTGTCATGCGGGTTGCCCTGCCTGTTGGCCATACCGTGTCGGTAAGGCCAACAGGCAGGACGGACAGGCAGGTTGCGGGCAAGTGCGGCGGTGTCAGCCGGTGGTCTGACCGGCAGATGGTCTGACCGGCGGAGCTGTTTCGCGTCGCCGCGGCGCTCTGCGGCCAGCGGACAGATCCTCGCCCCTTGACCTTCGCGGCTTTCCTCCTGCCGCAGTGCGGCACGCCGGCACCCCGGCCGGCCGAGCGAGCCAGCGGAGTGGAGCGGCATTCTCGTTCAACCGGCATCCGGCATCGACGGGCGGAACGCGGCCTTCCCTCGCTCCCGGCGATCCGCTAGAGGCTTTGGCTGAAACCCTCGGCCTGAAAGGGAGTATCGCCATGGACCATTTCCTTTACCGCGACGGCATCCTCCACGCCGAGGATGTCGCGATTCCCGACATCGCCCGCACTGTCGGTACACCCTTCTACGTCTATTCCGCCGCGACGCTGGCCCGGCACTACCGGCTGTTCACCGAGGCGCTGGCGGGGCTGCCGCATCTGGTCTGCTTCTCGGTGAAGTCGAACTCCAACCTCGCGGTGCTGAAGCTGCTGGGCGATCTGGGCGCGGGGATGGATGTGGTCTCGGGCGGCGAGTATCGCCGGGCGCGGGCGGCGGGTGTGCCGGGAGAGCGGATCGTGTTCTCCGGCGTCGGCAAGACGGGGGAGGAGATGGCCCTCGCGCTGGAGGGCGGTATCCGCCAGTTCAACGTGGAGAGCGAGGCGGAGCTGCGCGCGCTCTCCCGTATCGCGGAAGGGCTTGGGGTGCAGGCTCCGGTCACCGTCCGCGTCAATCCCGATGTCGATGCCCATACGCATGAGAAGATCTCCACCGGCCGGAAGGAGGACAAGTTCGGCATCCCGATCTCCCGTGCGTCGGAGGTCTATGCACTGGCGGCCTCCCTCCCGGGGATAGAGGTCGTGGGGATCGACGTGCATATCGGCTCGCAACTCACCGACCTTGCCCCGTTCGAGGCCGCTTTCGCCAAGGTGGCCGATCTGACGCGGCAGCTTCGGGCGGAGGGGCACCATATCCGCAGGCTCGACCTGGGCGGCGGTCTGGGCATCCCATATACCCGTTCCAACGAGGCGCCGCCCCTGCCGTTCGACTACGGCGCGCTGGTGAAAAGGACGCTCGGCGATCTGGATTGCGAGATCGAGATCGAGCCGGGGCGGCTCATCTCCGGCAATGCGGGGCTGCTCGTCTCCGAGGTCATCTACGTGAAGGAAGGCGAGGAACGGGAGTTCCTGATCGTGGATGCGGCAATGAACGACCTGATCCGCCCCGCGATGTATGGGGCCCATCACGATATCGTCCCGGTAACCGAGGCTGCTGCGGGCGCTGCCTCGTCGCCTTATGACGTGGTCGGCCCGATCTGCGAGACCTCCGACACCTTTGCTCGTCAGTGGCCGCTCCCGCCGCTCGCGCCCGGCGACCTGATCGCCTTCCGCTCCGCCGGGGCCTATGGCGCGGTGATGGCGTCGGAATACAACAGCCGGCCGCTGGTCCCCGAGGTGCTGGTGCAGGGCGATCACTTCGCCGTCATCCGCAAAAGACCTGACTTTGACGAAATCCTTGCGCGAGATACCATTCCCGAGTGGCTCTGACACGCATGTCGCGTGCCGTAGCCCCCAGGATGAGGTATGACCGCACAGGATCGTGACCCTGCCGCAGCGCTCGACCGACTGAAATGGCCCCTGCGTCTGACGCGCTGGGGGCTGGTGGCCGAACGTCTGACGCAGGCCTTCTGGCCGGTCCCGGTGATCCTGTTCGCCACGCTCGCGATCATTTTCTTCGGTGTGCTGGATGCGGTGAGCATCGAGGTTGCCTGGGCGGGCGCGGTGCTGATCGTCGTGGGCCTCGTCGCGGCGGCGGCGCTGGGCGCGCGGCGGTTCCGCTGGCCCAGCCGGGCAGAGGCCGCGGCGCGGCTGGACGCCACCCTGCCGGGCCGCCCGATCTCCGCTCTCGGCGACCATATCGCCATCGGCAAGGGGGACGAGGCGGCGCAGCGCGTCTGGCGGGCGCATCTGGCCCGCATGGCGGAGCGCACGCGGGGCGCGAAGCCGGTGCATCCCGATCTCAACGTCACCCGCCGCGATCCCTATGCGCTGCGTTATGTGGCGCTCACCGCGCTGGTGGTGGGGCTGATGTTCGGCTCCGTCTGGCGGGTGGCCTCCGTCGCGGATCTGGCGCAGCTGCCGGGGGGCGGGGCCGTGGCTTCCGGCCCGTCGTGGGAGGGCTGGATCCAGCCGCCCGACTATACCGGCAAGCCAACGCTCTATCTCAACGACATCCGGCAATCTGACCTTTCTGTGCCGGTCGGCAGCAAGGTAGTGCTGCGTCTTTACGGCGAGGCAGGCAGTCTTACGGTCGATGAAACGGTATCGGGCCGGACCGGCATGGTGGACAGCGCGTCTGCCCCCAGCCAGGAATTCTCCATCACCCGCTCGGGCCGGCTCAACATAAACGGGCCGCGCGGCGCGGGATGGGACGTGACGACCATTGCGGACCGCGCGCCCAGCGTGGAGCTTTCCGGCCCCATCGGGCGCGAGGCGGATGGCGCGATGCGCCAGCCCTTCGCCGCGCATGACGATTACGGCGTTACCGCCGGGCAGGCCCGGATGGAGCTGGACACAGCCGCGCTCGACCGGCGCTATGGCCTGACGGCGGAGCCGGAGCCACGGGACGCGCTGGTGGTGGATCTCCCCATGCCGATCACCGGCAGCCGTGCGGATTTCACCGAGACGCTGGCCGAGAACTTTTCCCAGCACCCCTGGGCCAACCTGCCCGTGAAGATCAGTCTGACGGTGCAGGATGCGGCCGGGCAGACCGGCGCGGCGGAGGCGCGCAGCATCGTGCTGCCTGGGCGGCGGTTCTTCGATCCGTTGGCAGCGGCACTGATCGAGAACCGGCGCGACCTGCTGTGGTCGCGGGAGAACGGGAGGCGGTCCCTTCAGGTGCTCCGCGCCGTGACCAACCGGCCCGAGGGGTTCATCCGCAACCAGCGAGCCTATCTCCAGCTTCGCGTCGCCATGCGGCAGCTTGAAACCGGGGTTTCGCAGGGGCTCACCGCCGAAACGCGGGACGAGGTGGCGGCCGCGCTCTGGGATATCGCGGTGCTGCTGGAGGACGGCGATCTCAACAACGCGATGGAACGGCTGCAACGCGCGCAGGACCGGTTGTCCGAGGCGATCCGCAACGGCGCCAGCGACGAGGAAATCGCCCAGCTCATGCAGGAGCTGCAGGAGGCGATGAACGATTACATCCGCCAGCTTGCCGAGCAGCAGCAGAACGACCCGAACCGCCAGACGGCCGAGGATCAGCAGGGGCAGGAGATCACCGGCGATCAGCTTCAGCAGATGCTCGACAGGCTCCAGCAGCTCATGCAGGAGGGCCGGATGGCGGAGGCGCAGCAGCTTCTCGACCAGCTGCGGCGGATGATGGAGAACATGCGCGTCACGCAAGGCCAGGGCGGACAGGGCAGCCCCGGCCAGCAGGCGATGCGCGATCTGGCCGAAACGCTCCGTCAACAGCAGGGCCTTTCCGACGAGGCGTTTCAGGGGATGCAGGGCCAGCAGCCCGGCCAGGGCCAACAGGGCCAACAGGGAGAGGGCCAACAGGGACAGGGGGGCCAGCAACCCGGGCAGGGCCAGGGCCAGGGTCAGGGTCGGCAACAGGGTCAGGGGCAAGGCGGCGGTCCCGGTCAGGGCGGCAGCCTTGCCGACCGGCAGCAGGGCTTGCGAAACCAGCTCGACGGGCTGATGCAGCGCGGGCTTCCGGGGCTGGGCACGCCCGAAGGGCAGGCGGGGCGTGACGCGCTTGGCCGTGCGGGCCGCGCCATGGACGAAGCGGAGCAGGCGCTCAGGGACGGTGACAACGGACGGGCGCTCGACCGGCAGGCCGACGCGATGGAAAGCATGCGCGAAGGGATGCGCAACCTTGGCGACGCCATGGCGCAGAACCGGCAGCAGGGCCAACCGGGCGAAGGCGGCGGCGGCGACCAGTTCGGCTCGGGCGATCCTAATGGGCAGCGTGATCCACTGGGCCGTCGGCCGGGAGAAGTCGGCCGCGGCATCGGAACGCAGGATTCCATGCTTCAAGGAGACGATGTCTATCGCCGCGCGCAGGATATCCTGAACGAACTCCGCCGCCGTTCAGGGGAGCAGGAGCGCCCCGACCTGGAGCGGGATTACCTTCGGCGTCTGCTCGACCTGTTCTGAAGCCTCCGCCGGAGCGGATTTGCGGCGAATATTCTTACTGTTGCAGGAGCGGGAACTCCGCGCTTTCTTGGGTCGCCCGGCATTCCCCTCCCCGTGCCGGATGCCCCCGGTGCCTGATGGCGCGTTCGTTCTCCGGCTGTTTCTGGACCGGCGTTGCTGGCCACAGAAACTGGCCATAGAAAACAGCATGGCGCTATCGCGGGCCGCGCTTCGCGAGTTCGGGTGGAGGCTGGATGGCGCCGCTCGGGTATCGGTTCTCCGTCGACCTGCGCGGTCTGCGCGCCTTCCCGCTCTGCAAGGCCGACGATCACACCGCCGACACATCCATCGGAGGCGGTCTTTGCGGAAACGGGATCACATTGCCGCCCCACAACCCGCCGAGCAGCAGGCTCAGCAGTGCCGCCTCCGTCACCGGCAGGGTGAGAAAGCCGGTGGCCCCCGCTTCCAGCGCGGCGGCGCGGCTGCCCCGGTCCCCAAGCGCGATGAGGCTGCGTTGGCCGGGGAGAAACCGCACGGCGTCGCGGAGAACCTCGACCCCCTCCGCCATATCGACGATGACAAAGGTCGGCCGGTAGCTTGCCAGATGCCGAAGCATCGCCCCGTGTCCATCCGCATGACGCAGTCGCGCGCCCGCCCGTTGCAGCGCTGCGAAAACCGTGACGGACGGCGCTACGACAAGCACCGTCTGGCCCGTAAGCGGGCGCCTGGGCGCGAGCAGCGGCGGTCGGTTCAGGGTGAGGAGGGCCATGCGATTCTCCTTTCCATCTTTCTACACCCATTCCAGCAGGAATTCCTCACCCCATGGTTAATCGAGCGTCCACCCTTGCGACGGCGGGGTGCAACGCCCATAAACCGGGCGGAGCGGAGGGAGATTGCGAAAATGATTGGACGTCTCAACCATGTCGCCATCGCGGTGCCGGATCTCGTGGCGGCCGCGGCGCAATATGCGGATACGCTGGGAGCGCGGGTCGGCGCCCCGCAGGACGAGCCGGATCACGGCGTGACGGTCGTCTTCATCGAACTGCCGAACACAAAGATCGAACTGCTGTACCCGCTGGGTGAAAACTCTCCCATCCAGGGGTTCCTGGACAAAAATCCGGCGGGAGGCATCCATCACATCTGCTACGAGGTGGACGACATCCTCGCCGCGCGGGACCGTCTTCTGGAACAGGGCATCCGCGTGCTGGGCAACGGAGAGCCGAAGATCGGCGCGCATGGCAAGCCCGTGCTGTTTCTCCACCCGAAGGACTTCACCGGAACGCTGATCGAGCTGGAGCAGGTCTGATGACCATTACCGGGGCAGTCGTCCTTTTCGCCGTCATATGGTTTCTGGTGTTCCTCGTCATCCTGCCGATCGGCATGAAGAGTCAGGCGGATGCGGGCCATGTGGAGCCGGGAACCCCGGCCTCCGCTCCCTCGGACGCGGCCGTGGGGCGCAAGGCGAAGCTCACGACGCTCATCACCATCGGGCTGTGGATCGTGGTCGCGGGGATCATCATGTCGGGGGTGATTTCCATCCGCGACATAGATTTCTATCACCGCATGAACCCGCCCGCTGCCGGGGAATAGTCAGCCCGCATCGCGCGTCAGCCGATGGTAAAGATGGGTGAAGGTGGCGGCTCCGATCACCGGCACGAAAAGATTGACGATCGGCACGGTGAGGGGCGCGGCCATCAGCGTTCCGGCGAGCCAGATCTGGCCGAAGTGGCGGGTGCGCAGGATGCGCGCCTCCTCCTCGCTCACGCGGCGAAGTGCAACGAGCTGGAAATACTCCCGCCCGAGCAGAAAGCCGTTCACCACCCAGAAGAGCACGGGCCCCAGCGGGCCGGTGAACAGATAGACCACGAACAGGCCGAGGTTCAGCACGATCACCAGCAGGAACAGGCCGAGCGAATCGCGCAGCATCTCCAGTAGCGGCACATCGCGGGCTGGGGGCAGGCCGGGGTAGTAGCGCGCCTCCACGGCGTCGGCCACCTCCTCCAGAAAGAAGCCGGTGACGGCGGAGGCGACAGGCACCATCAGAAAGACCGACAGCGCCATCATCACCACGACGCCCGCCCAGGACAGGAACAGGTTCAGCCCGCCCACCTGTCCGATCCACGGCAGGGAAAAGCTCTCCGGCGCGAAATGGTCGATGAGCCAGAACACTCCCATCGCCAGCGCCACGAACACCAGCAGGGTGATGAGGATGCCGCGCCAGAACACGCTCTGGAACCTGCGGTCGCCCAGTTGCGACAGGGCGCGGAAGAGATCGGTGAAGATCACGCCGCCACCCATGTGACGATCCGGTCCAATGGGGGCCGGGGACGATCCGCCACGGCGGAGCCGGGGGTTCCCAGATGGACGAAGCCCGCCACCCATTCCTGCGGCGCCAGATGCAGCGCCTCCTCCCCGAAGCCGCGGTCGAAGGCGGGCCAGCCGGTGATCCATGCGGCACCCCAGCCGGAGGCGAGTGCCGCATTGACAAGGCTCACGCAGGCCGCGCCGGTGGAAAGGGTCTGCTCCACCTCCGGGGCCTTCTCGCTGGCCACCGGGCTCGCGATCACCGCGACAGCAAGGTGCGACCGGGCGAACTGCCCCTCGCCCTTGCCGATCCTCTCCGCATCATAGCCGAGGGCTGCCCCCCGCGCCGCGGCGATGCGGGCCAGCCGCTCCAGCGCCGGCCGTTCCAGCACGATGAACCGCCACGGGGCCAGTCCGCCGTGATCGGGCACGCGGGCGGCGGCGGTCAGAATCGTCTCCATTTCCGCGCGGGAGGGCACGGGCAGGCGGAGCGTCTTGGCGGAGACAGACTGCCGGGTCAGCAGAAAGTCGAGAGCGGCGGGGTTGGCGTCCGGCATGGGTATCTCCTTGATCCGGGGACAGATGTCGGCGATCACCCGAGACGGTTCAAGAGGAGAGGGGCCATGGCGCGCGGTGAACTGGCGCATCTGGTGGTTGAAGGCGCGCGGATCGAGGTGCGCGTGACCCCGCGTGCCCGCCGTCCGGGCCTGACGATGCCGGAGGAGGGACCGATTCGCATCGCGGTGACCGAAGTGGCGGAGGATGGGCGGGCCAATGCCGCCGTGACGAGGGTGCTGACCGAAGCGCTTGGCATAGCGCCCTCACGGTTGACACTGGAGCGGGGGGCCACGGCGCGGCTCAAACTGTTCCGCGTGGATTAGCCGGCTGCTGAAAAAGGCTTTTTGGCCTGTGTTGGAGCGGAAATCGTTCGCGAGCTGACGAAATCCAGCCGGAAATCCATATACTTTCGGGCGTTTCCGGGCCGATTTTCAGGTTTCCGGCACATAGGCAGACATGTCAGGATTTTTTCAGCAGCCTGTTAGGGGCTGCGGCAAAAGGTTCTCCGGCAGCCGTTGTGGCAGAACAGGGTTCATTCGGAGCGCTCCTCTTGGCACCGTTCCGATGCTTTCATGCCGATTTGCCGGACCCCGGGGCCGGATGGCTCTGGCAGGTTGCTGAAAAGTTCTGAAGCTGTAGGTCTTGGAAAATCGGAAAATCCGCCCCGAACTGACCCGGAATGTTTGGATTTTCGGTTGGATTTCGTCAAATCTCGAACGATTTCCGCCCCGACGGAGTCAAGAAAGCCTTTTCGCGCAGCCTCCGGGAGGGTTTTGCATCCTGCCGGAGGCGCAGTCCTTTGGCGGAAACCGCCTGAGGCCGTCCGGGAGCTGTGCAAGCTGCCGGCGACAGAAAGCGGGTTCGTGATCCGAAGTCCGGGTGATCCGGGTCTATCGACGCTATCCGGCGATCGCCACGCCCTGCGCCCCGACGCAGTCTCCTCATCGTGGCCGCAAAGGCAGCGCGGAAGGACCGTGCGGCGATATCCGATCAGCCCTCGGATATGCAAGGAAGGACCGAGCGGAGATAACCACCCAGCCGTTGGGCCCGCAAGGAAAGGCGCTTCCTAGATCCGGTCGAAAACCGATCCCATCCGGGGCTCGAACAGCCGCTCATAGGTGCGCAGCAGGTGGGCATCGGTCATGCCCGCAACGTAGTCGCAGATCGCGCGACCGTCGTTTTCCATGCGGATCAGCCAGTCGCGGGGCAGGAGGCGTGCGGGATCGGAAGCCAGAGCCTCGAACACCGCCATCACCATCCCCTGCCCCTTGAACTCCAGTTGCTGAACGGACGGGCTGTAGATCACCTCGTCAAAGGCCAGCATCGTCAGGGCGCGCAGAAAGGTCGCTTCCGCCTCCGGCAGCGCCACGCGATAGCGCAGCAGCGGATCCGCAAAGGCTTCCGTGGTGGTGTAATGCACGGCGCTGATGAAATGGTGGACAAGCTCGCCGATCCGCCGTTTCCGCGCGCGCGGGCTTTCGTAAAGATCACGGATCAGGGCATCACGCGCCGGCGCATCTGCGCAAAGCGAGCGGCAATCCGCGATGGCCAGCCCGTCCCGGAACCGCCCCTCCGGTATCAGGCCGAGCGTGATTGCGTCCTCCAGATCGTGGATGCTGTAGGCGATGTCATCCGCCACATCCATGAGCGCACAATCGAGCGATTTGTGCAGGCTTCGCCCATGCCTGCCCACCGGCTGCTCCATTGCCGTAAAGACCGCGCGCTCCGCCGCCGACAGCGGCGCGAGCAGCCAGTCCACCACTTCCGCCTCGCTGTCGAGATAGCATTTCGGCGGGGTGGAGGCGGCAATGTCCAGCGTGCGGATCTTGCCCTCTCCCGGCTGGAGCGCGGGGCGGAGGGCGGGGTTGAGCGCCCGGCTGTAGGCCACGGGATATTTCAGCAGCCCGAGCAGCGTCCGCCGCGTCAGGTTCGCGCCTGCACGGTCGGAGAAATGCTCCAGCCGCGCGACGATCCTGAGCGTCTGGCCATTGCCCTCGAACCCGCCCGCATCGCGCATGGTGTAGTTCAGCGCGACCTCTCCCCCATGGCCAAAGGGCGGGTGGCCAAGGTCATGGGCGCAGCCGATGGCCTCGATCATGCTGCGTTCCGGCAGGATGGCGCTGGCGGGATGGTCCGGGAAGGAGCGGGCGAGCTGCCGGGCCAGCCCGGCGGCGATCTGGGCCACCTCCAGCGAATGGGTCAGCCGGGTGCGGTAGAAATCGCCATCGCCCACGCTCAGGATCTGCGTCTTGCCCTGCAGGCGCCGGAAGGACGCCGAATGGATGACGCGGGCATAATCCACATCAGCCGGAGAGCGGGCATCCGTCGGCGGCGCCCGGCGCGGCTCACGCCGCTCCTGCCAGACATCCGCCGCCGCGGATGGGCTCAATGCGTCCACGCGCCCCGGCGGTTAGTGGCGAAATTCTCGCCATATCCCATGGCGCGGACGTTGGCCTTCCGGCCATGAACGGGAAGCACGATGTAGTCGATGCCGTTTTCCCGGGCGTAGGTCTCCGCTTCCTCCTGCGTGTCGAAGCGCAGGCGGACCTGGGTCTGGGTATCGTCGCTGGATGTCCAACCCATGAGCGGGTCGATCTGACGCGCGTTTTCAGGGGCGTATTCGAGAATCCAGCGCTTTGTCCGGGCGACGCCGGATTGCATGGCTGTCTTGGCTGGCTTGTAGATGCGCGCGACCATGGCCTTCTCCGTGATGTGGCTTCGTTATGGAAAAACCAGCGCCGCTGTGCAAGGGGAGGTTGCCCCCTTGAACGGGAACAAAAACAGATCAAATGTGAGAGGCCGGTCGCCGGAGGTCCGTTCATGCCCCATAATAACACCAATGCCCCGATGAATCGCTTCGACGTGCTGACCCGTCCCAAGCTGGAAGGCGGGCGCGCCTTCGTCATGCATACGGAATTCTCGCCGGCCGGGGACCAGCCCGCCGCCATCGCCGAGATCGCGGCGGCGGTGAACGGGGGAGAGCGCAATCAGGTGCTGCTGGGCGCCACCGGCACGGGCAAGACCTTCACCATGGCCAAGGTCATCGAGGAGACGCAGCGCCCGGCAATCATCCTTGCGCCCAACAAGACGCTGGCCGCCCAGCTTTACGGGGAATTCAAGGGCTTCTTCCCCGACAACGCGGTGGAATATTTCGTCAGCTATTACGACTATTACCAGCCGGAAGCCTATGTTCCCCGGTCGGACACGTATATCGAGAAGGAAAGCCAGATCAACGACCAGATCGACCGGATGCGCCACTCGGCCACCCGGGCGCTGCTGGAGCGCGACGACGTCATCATTGTCGCCTCCGTTTCCTGCATCTACGGTATCGGCTCGGTCGAGACCTATTCCGCGATGACGCAGGATCTGGTCGTCGGGCAATCCTATGACCAGCGGCAGGTGATCGCGGAACTGGTGGCGCAGCAATACCGGCGCAACGATCAGGCGTTTCAGCGCGGGTCGTTCCGTGTCAGGGGCGACAGTCTGGAGGTCTGGCCGGCGCACCTTGAGGATCGGGCCTGGCGGTTCTCCTTCTTCGGGGAAGAACTGGAATCGATCACCGAATTCGATCCGCTGACCGGGGCCAAGACCGACGCCTTCAAGCAGATCCGTATCTATGCCAACAGCCACTACGTCACGCCGCGTCCGACGCTGAAACAGGCGATCGACGGGATCAAGAAGGAACTCCGCCAGCGCCTCGACCAGCTTGTCGCCGAGGGGCGGCTGCTGGAGGCGCAGCGGCTGGAACAGCGGACGAACTTCGATCTGGAGATGCTGGACGCCACCGGGGTCTGCAATGGCATCGAGAACTATTCCCGTTATCTTACGGGCCGCGCGCCGGGAGAGCCGCCGCCGACGCTGTTCGAGTTCATTCCCGACAATGCCATCGTCTTTGCCGACGAATCGCACGTCACGGTGCCGCAGATCGGTGGGATGTACCGGGGGGACTACCGGCGGAAGTTCACGCTTGCGGAACATGGTTTCCGTCTGCCGTCCTGCATGGACAACCGTCCGCTGAAGTTCGAGGAATGGGATGCGATGCGCCCGCAATCGGTGTTCGTTTCCGCCACTCCCTCGGCGTGGGAGATGGAGCAGGCGGGCGGCGTCTTCGCGGAGCAGGTGATCCGCCCGACCGGGCTTGTGGATCCGCAGGTGGAGATCCGCCCGGTCACCATGCAGGTGGATGACCTGCTGGACGAGGTGCGGCGCGTCTCGCAGGCGGGGTATCGCAGCCTCGTCACCGTGCTGACCAAGCGGATGGCGGAGGATCTGACCGAGTACCTGCATGAACAGGGCATCCGTGTCCGCTACATGCATTCCGACATCGACACGATCGAGCGCATCGAGATCCTGCGTGATCTCAGGCTCGGCGCGTTCGACGTTCTGGTGGGGATCAACCTGCTGCGCGAGGGGCTGGATATTCCCGAATGCGGGCTGGTGGCCATTCTGGACGCGGACAAGGAGGGGTTCCTGCGCTCGGAGACCTCGCTCATCCAGACTATCGGACGCGCGGCGCGGAACGCGGAGGGGCGCGTCATCATGTATGCCGACCGCATCACCGGCTCCATGGAGCGCGCGATGCGGGAGACGGAGCGGCGGCGTGAGAAGCAGGTCGCCTATAACGAGGCACATGGCATCACCCCGCAGACCGTTCGGAAGAACGTGGAGGACGTGCTGGCCGGGCTGTGGAAAGGCGATACCGACCAGTCGCGCATCACCACGAAAGTGGAGAAGGCGATGGTCGGCGGCAATCTGTCGGCCCATCTGGAGGCGCTGCGCACCCAGATGCGCAAGGCCGCCGAGAACCTGGAGTTCGAGGAAGCCGCCCGCCTCCGCGACGAGGTGAAGCGGCTGGAGGCCGTGGAGCTTGCCGTGGCGGACGATCCGCTGGCCCGGCAATCGGTGGTGGAGGAAGCTGCGGAGGCTGCCGTTGCCGCCTCCGGTCGCTCGACCGCAGGTCGTGCAGGCGCGCGCCCCAACCGGCGCAAGAGGCGGTCCTGACCGGATTTTACGGGGGCGATCCTCCTCGGGATGTCGGGCAGGGGGGCGAAGCCCCCTTCCTGACCGGCCCCCAAAGCAGCATTTGACTTGAACATGGCTCTGGTGCTCTGGTGCTCTCCGGCGGACCAGAAATGCTCCGTCCGCCAGACCCCACCGGTGGAACGCCGCTATTCAGCCGATGTGGGCCGAGCGGGCACGAGCCGTTGACCCGCGCTCATGAACGGCAGCATCGGGCCTGCTCTTGGAGGGAGTCTGGCGAGATACTCCCTGGCGAGATGCAGAAGAAGGCTTTGGCGCGGGAGGGGAATCTTCCGAAATCCGGAAATCCGGCCGGAGATATACCTATTTCGGACCCTTCCAGGGCCGATTTCCCGATGTTGGGAAGATCGGTGTGGCACTCGAGGCTTTTTCCGCAGACTGTCAGCGCGATGCTGCGCCACTCCCTTGGCGGAACAGTCCGGCGTTGGGCGGGGAGGCAATTCGGTCAGCAGGATGACAGGGCAACTCGACAGGCCGGGCCCCGTTCGATCCGGCGAGACATGGCCAGGGAGGGGGGAAAATACTTAGCCAGCCCCTGCAAGCTGGCCCGCTCAGGGTGAAAAAGAGGGCGATGTCTTTGCGGCTCGCTTGCCTATGGATGCGGGGGGAGCTCGACCGAAGGTGGCGGCGGGGATTGGCGCGCCTTCTGGGTCGCGGCGGGCATGGGCACCCTGCCGGCTCGCGGCCGCGGGCCGGCAGGGCCCGGGGATCATCGGCGCAGATGGGCTGGAGTCTTCGCGGTCTTCCAAGCCTGAGCCATAGGCCAGCCGCCCGTGTGCCGCCGGGAGTGCCACCCTCTTGCCTTTTCCGGCGCAGGGCCTCTCGTTGCTCGTTGCTCGTTGCTCGTTGCTCGTTGCTCGTTGCTCGTTGCTCGTT
>NZ_DAMDHB010000003.1:15964-188667 GCF_032102465.1 Haematobacter sp.
CTCGTTGCTCGTTGCTCGTTGCTCGTTGCTCGTTGCTCGTTGCTCGTTGCTCGTTGCTCGTTCGGCTCTCCGCAGGCCCCTACAAGAGTGCAGGCTTGTCGCTCCGGTATTCACGCGCCAGCCGGTCACTCTGCTGATCTGACCTCCCTGAATCCGACCATCCGTCGATCTGCGCAGCGCGGGCTGCTGAAAAGTCCTGAAGTGTCATTCCTATGTGCCGGAAATCGGAAAATCGGCCCGGAAACGACCGGAAGTATAGATTTCCGGCTGGATTTCGTCAGATTGCGAACGATGTCCGCTCCAACACAGCCCAAAAAGCCTTTTTCAGCAGCCCATTAGGCCGTGCGGGCGGTCCCACCGGCGGTGTCAGCCCAATTGCCCTGCCACGTTGTCGGCTATGGCGAGGCAGGACGTCAGGCCGGGACTTTCGATACCATAGAGCGTCACCAAGTTCGGGATGCCATGGGCGGCAGGGCCATCTATGCGGAAATCCGCAGCAGCCTCACCCGGGCCCGCAATCTTGGGGCGGATGCCGCAGTATGTTGGTGACAAGGCATCCTGTGGCAGACCGGGCCAGTATTTGCGAATCTCCGCCTCGAAATGCGCCCGCCGTTCCGTGTTCACCCGGTAGTCCACCTCCGGGATCCACTCGACATCCGGGCCGAAGCGCATGGCACCCCCCAGATCGAGCGTGAGATGAACCCCCAGCCCGCCCGGCTCCGGCACGGGATAGATCAGCCGCTGGAACACCGGCCGACCGGGGAGGGCATAATAGCTGCCGCGGGCAAAGCGCGTCTGGGGCACGTCGGCCAGCCCGTCTATCTGTTGTGCCAGACGGGACGCGTCCAGCCCCGCTGCGTTGACGAAACGGGCGGCGGAGAGCTCGAACAGCCCCGATTCGTCTTCCGTCGTGACGATAAAGGCGTTCCCCTCCCGGCGTACCGCACGCACCGTCGTGCCGGTGACGAGCGTTGCTCCGTGCGCTTCGGCTTCTCCCAGAAGGGCCAGCATGAGCGCGTGGCTGTCCACGATCCCTGTCTCCGGCGACAGAAGCGCCTGCGTGCAGAAGAGCGCAGGCTCCAGCCCCATGGCCTCCTCCCCGCTCAGATGGCGAAGGGGAACGCCCGCCGCCTCTGCCTTTGCGGCGACGGCCGCCAAAGCGGGCTCCTGCGCGGGATCGGTGGCGACGATCAGCTTGCCGGAGCGGCGATGGGGCACATCCCGCGCCGCTGCGAAGGCATAAAGCATTTCCCGCCCCCGCAGGCAGAGCTGCTGCTTGAGGCTGCCCGGTTCATAATAGATGCCCGCGTGGATGACTTCGGAATTACGTGAGGATGTGCCTGTGCCAAAGGCCTCCTCCCGTTCCAGCACCAGAACCTCCATGCCTCTGAGCGCCAGATCCCGCGCGATGGCAAGTCCGACCACCCCTGCGCCTGCGACGATACAATCCACATGATCCATTCATTCCCCCGCTTTTGTCCGACCGTAGGAGGAAGTGGCGAGCAGTAAAAGACAGGAACCTTGGGGGAGAAACGGCGTTCACTCTGCATGGACCGAAACGATCCATGGAGGATACAATGCAGACCGAACTCGCCAATCCGATGATCTCGTCCGCCGATGTGAATGGCACCGCCGTTTACAATATCGAAGGTGACAAGCTCGGGACGATCGACCACCTGATGCTGGACAAGAAATCCGGCAAGGTTGCCTATGCCGTCATGGGTTCGGGTGGATTTCTGGGCATTGGGGAAGATTACAGCCCTATCCCTTGGAATGCGTTGAAATACGACACGACACTCGAAGGATATGTGACCGGTATCACGGTAGAGCAGTATCGCACGGCCCCTAAATGGGAACGCGACTGGGACCGTGATCGCGATTGGGAAACCCGTGTCTGGAGCCATTATGGCCTGCAGCCTTATTGGGTCTGATGGATGCCACAGAGAAACGGGGCGCATCTGTGCCCCGTTTTCTTTTATAAGAGAGATATTTCCCGCCGCTGACAGCCTTGCCGAAAAGTTGTGAAGGGCCGTTCTTCGGAAATCGAGAACTCCGGCACGGAATGATACAGATTTCGGGCTAGTTCTCCTTGGGCCGTGAAGCATTTCCGCGCTACGGCGGACCTAGGTCATGTTGAGAAATGGCGTAACCATAGCCTGCTGCATGCGACGTCGATGAAGCCGAGAAAAGTGTCTGCGGTTTTGTCGTAGCGAGTCGCCAGCCAACGGCTATTTTTGAGCTTATTTGAAGGACCGCTCCACCATGTTGCGCAACGTGTGGATGGTCATGTCGACAGCCTTGCGCAGCTTGCGCATGGGTATCACCCGCAGAGCGCTGCAATCCTCGCGTGCGTCATTACGCGTCCAGGATATCCTCCAAAGCCCTGCCAGGGTCCAGCGGCGGAACTGGCGGTAGACCGACGACCCGAACTCTTCGGGCAAGTCACGCCAGGGTGCGCCGGTTCGCGCTATCCAGAAAACTCCATCCAGAGCGAGGCGATGATCGGAGGGTTTACGTCCGTTCAGATGTCGAATGGCGTGGATGAACTGCTCGAGAAGGCCCATTCATCTTCGGATATCAGGTTGCATCGTCGGATATCAGGTTGCGCGCCAAGCTCTTCTCCCACGTCGGGATGAGCTTGAATCACAGAGCGTCGATAACCGGAATCCCGTTTTTCAACACGTCCTAGCAGCCCAAGGATTTGGAACTGCCGCGCCACAGACGATCACAGGTAAACGCGGACCAGCCTTACCCCAGCGATCCCCAGAGGTCGTATTCCCCTGCTTCGTCCACTGTCACCGTGACGATATCGCCCGGCTTCAGGCTCTCGAACCCTGCATCTATGAAAAGGTTTCCGTCGATCTCCGGCGCGTCGAAGCGGGTGCGGCAAGTCGCCCCGTCCTCATCCACCTCGTCAACGATCACCTCTTGCCGCGTGCCGACGCGGGCTGCGAGCCGGGCTTCGGAAATGGCCTGGGCCTTTTCCATGAAGCGCTCCCAACGGTCTTGCTTCACGGCTTCCGGCACATGATCCGGCAAATCGTTGGAGCGGGCCCCCGCGACGTTTTCATATTTGAAGCAGCCGACACGATCGAGCTGAGCCTCGTCCAGCCAGTCGAGCAGGGTCTGGAATTCGGCTTCCGTCTCGCCGGGGTAACCGACGATGAAGGTGGAGCGCAGCGCCAGTTCCGGGCAATCGCTTCGCCACGCGGCGATTTCGTCCAGCGTGCGCGCGGCCGCGGCAGGGCGCGCCATGCGGCGCAGGACATCAGGGTGCGCGTGCTGGAAGGGGATATCCAGATAGGGCAGCACCAGCCCCTCCGCCATCAGGGGGATAAGTTGGCGGACATGCGGGTAGGGATAGACGTAGTGGAGCCTCACCCATGCGCCGAGCCCGCCCAGTTCGCGGGCCAGGTCGGTGATATGCGCCCGCACATCCCCGCCCTTCCAGGGAGAGAAATCGTGTTTCCGGTCCACCCCATAGGCAGACGTATCCTGGCTGATGACGAGGAGTTCCTTCACCCCCGCCTCCACCAGCTTCTCGGCCTCGCGCAGCACGGCATGGGCCGGGCGGCTCTGCAGCTTGCCCCGCATGTCGGGGATGATGCAGAACTTGCACTTGTGATTGCAGCCTTCCGAAATCTTCAGATAGCTGAAATGGCGGGGTGTCAGTTTGATGCCGGAGGCTGGCAGCAGATCGACGAACGGATCCGGCGCGGGCGGCACGGCCTTGTGCACGGCATCCAGCACCTGCTCGTATTGATGCGGCCCCGTGACCGCGAGAACCGAAGGATGGGTGCCGGTGATGAACTCCGGTTCCGCGCCCAGACACCCTGTCACGATCACCCGGCCGTTTTCGGTCAGCGCCTCGCCAATGGCCTCGAGGCTCTCCGCCTTGGCGCTGTCGAGAAAGCCGCAAGTGTTGACGATCACCGCATCAGCGCCCTGATAATCGGGCGAGATCTGATAGCCTTCTGCCCGGAGCCGCGTCAGGATCCGCTCGCTGTCCACGAGTGCCTTGGGGCAGCCGAGGGACACAAGGCCGATCGACGGTTGTCCCGTGCGACGGGGTCCCGCGTCGAAAGTCGGCGCGGGGGCGAGATCGGGGCGAAGATTGGGCGGGTTCAGAGCCATCGCGCGCATATAATGCAGCGCAGACGCCGGGAAAAGCCCCGCTTCGTCCCTTGCCGCTGTTTCGCGACGTCCGTAGAATCGCCGGACGACCGCCCGTCGGGGCATTGCGGCGAGTCTCTGCGGCCTGTTGCGGAGTTTCGACCTGGTCCCCGCGTCGGCATCCTGTCGCGGCTTCACGCGACCTGGCCTCTCCGTCCTCCTGGCGGTGGGCAACTTCGTTCATCCGCCACGCCGCGCTGTGGCCTCCTGCGGCGCTTGCGTTCCGCCGCCCTGCGGACCGCAAGGCGCAGGGTGCCGAAGGGCGGCGGAAACCGGCGGCGGTTCTGCCTGCGCTGCGCCACGCGACGGGCCAGACGACCGCCGCACGGTGGCTGCGGCCGCTCCCAGTCGTCGCCCACAGGCGGCGGTTTCCATCGTCGCCTTCAGGGCGGCCGCCATTTCTCAGCCGCTCCCGGAGCGGCGCCCGCCCGTGGTCTCCATAAAGACCGCCCACCGATTGCCCGGAGGATTTCTTGCACTGGTTCGTTCGCGTCGTCCTGACGCTTGCGCTGTGCCTCGCCCTTGCGGTCGGCCTGCTGTTTCTGGTGCCGTCAGAGCGTGTGGCGGCGATCGCCTCGCGCGAGTTCGAACAGGCAACGGGCCGCGCCCTGCGCTTCACGGGGCCGATCCGTCCGGTTCTCTGGCCTCAGCTTGGTATCAGGGCGGGGGAGGTGGAGCTTGCCAATGCCGGTTGGTCCGCCGAAGGCCCGATGATGCGGGCGGATGGATTGCTTGTCGGTATCGATGTGGCGCCGCTCCTGCTTGGGCATGTGCGGCTCAGCCGGATCATCATCGACCGCCCGAGGCTGCTTCTGGAACGGAATGCCGCCGGTCGCGCCAACTGGGAGTTCCAGGGCAATGGTCAGGGGGATTTCTCGTTGGCGCATGGCGCGCTTACGGATGGCTCCGTCACCTTTATCGACCGTCTGAACGGGCGGCGGCAGGTCTTCGATGCGGTGAATGCCGATTTCCGATTGCCCGATTATCATGGCGCGGCGCGGCTTTCGGTAAAGGCCATGTGGGAGGGGCAGCCTCTTACCCTCACAGCGGGCACGGCGGAGTTCGGTGCCTTCCGCGCGGGAGATAGCGTGCCGGTGGAGGCGGAATTGACAGGCGACGCCCTGCGGTTGGGGTTCCAAGGCATGATCGGCGGTGCACCGGCGGGGGCGAAAGGGCGGCTTAGGCTCGCCACCCCGGATGCGATGCGGGCAGCGGCCTTGCTGGGCGGGCAGCCTGTGGGGGAGCCGTCCCAGGCGCTGAGACTGCCCGTGACGCTGGAGGGCGATCTGGACTGGGTTCCCGGCCGGGCCGTCACGCTGACAGAGGGGGTGCTGTCGCTTGATGCAGACAGGTTGAGCGGGGGGATGATGCTTGATCTCGCCGGTCCCCGTCCGCGTTTCGCCGTGACGCTGAACGGGGCCGTCTTCAACGCGGGCGCCCTGCTGCCCCGGTTGATCGCGGAGACGTCGGAGGGCTGGTCCCCGGCCCCCATTGAGTATGACTGGCTGCAGAAGGCCGATGGGGTGCTCGATCTGCGGGTGGAGCGGCTGTTGCTGTCAGGGGCGGTCTTCGGTCCTGCGGCGCTGCATGTGGCGCTGGATCGGGGGCGGGCGGTCGCCACGCTGGCGGATGTCGGCGCCTATGGCGGACAACTCTCGGGCGAACTGGTGATGAACGGGCGAAGCGGCCTCTCCGTCGGGGGCGACCTGAGGGTGACGGACATGGCGCTCCGCCCGCTTTTCGCGGATTGGGGGGGAGCCGAGTTTGCAGGGTCTCTGACCGGGAGCCTGAAGTTTCTCGGCGTCGGCAACACGCCTGCCGCGATCATGAACAGCCTCTCCGGCGAGGGGCAGCTTGCGATCGTGAATGGCCGTCTGGCGGGCGTCGATCTCGCGGCGGCCACGCTCGGCCACGCGCCGGTGGGGCGCCTTGCCGTGACGCCGTTCACCAACCTCACCGCGCGATTCGCGATGAAGGATGGGGTTTTGCTCAACGATGATCTCACGCTGGACGCGCCCACGCTCACCGCGAGCGGTTCCGGCGTGATCGGGATCGGTCCGGGGACATGGAACTACCGCCTCCTGCCGCATCCGAGAGAGGCCGGGCTGGGTCGGCTCCGCCCGCCGGTTCTGGTGACAGGGACGTGGATCCACCCGGAAATCCGGCTGAGCCTGCCGACCGCGACGGAGGAGGCCGTGGCGGCAGAGCGCGCGCGGCTGGAGCAGGAGGGTCGGTGATCCTGTCTTGCGGGGAGTTTTCTTGTGAGATGTTTTCGCCACAGCCACAGCCACAGCCACAGCCACAGCCACAGCCACAGCCACAGCCGCACCACAAGGCAGGATCCATGGCCGATGCCCGTGGTTCAGTGCGTAACCCTCTGACCCATCGCGGTGGGTTCCTTGCGATGGCCGAAGGGTGCGGTTGGAGGCGCTGCGGGCTTGTCCCGGGCCGTGGCTCAGCCGCCCCAGGTCTTTTCCAGCACCCGCAGCCAGTTCTCATGGCACAGCTTCGCGATGAGCGGCGCGTCATAGCCATGCGCGGCCATCGCGTCCTGCAAGGCGGGCATCCCTGTCACGTCGCCGAT
Source organism: Haematobacter sp. (assembly GCF_032102465.1). Taxonomy (NCBI): domain Bacteria; kingdom Pseudomonadati; phylum Pseudomonadota; class Alphaproteobacteria; order Rhodobacterales; family Paracoccaceae; genus Haematobacter; species Haematobacter sp. Next base: position 22,722 of record NZ_DAMDHB010000003.1, read on the forward strand.
CTCGTCAGGCACGGTCGCGCCGTCGAAGTCGGAGCCGAGCCCCACCCGCGTCTCGCCCAGCTTCCCGATCAGATGGTCGAGATGCGCGAGAACCGGCTCCCAGCCGATATCGGAGCCACGCCGCCCGTCGGGCCGTAGGAAGCTGGTGGCGTAGTTCAGCCCCACCATCCCGTCGCTTTCTGCGATGACGGCGAGCTGCCGGTCGGTCAGGTTCCGCGCGGAGGGCGTCACGGCATGGGCGTTGGAATGCGTCGCGACCAGCGGCGCATCCGAGAGCGCGGCCACGTCGTTGAAGCCGGCCTCGTTCAGATGGCTGAGGTCGATCATCACCCGCAACGCGTTGCAGCGCCGGACGAGCCTCTTGCCCGCCTCCGTCAGCCCCGGCCCTGTATCGGGAGAGGAGGGGAAGCGGAACGGCACGCCATGTCCGAAGATCGTCGGGCGGCTCCACACCGGGCCGAGCGAGCGCAGCCCCATCTCATAGTAGAGGTCGAGTTCGTCGAGGCTCTCCGAAATCGCCTCCGCCCCCTCCATGTGCATGATCGCGGCGATTCCGCCCGCCTGCATCGTGGCGCGGATTTCCTCCACCGTACGGCAGATGCGGAAACTGCCGCCGGAGGAGCGTTCCATCCACAGGAGCAGCGACGCCTCCGTCACCGCGACATGCTGGGCGGTGGCGGTGCCCACCATCCCCGGCAGGCCGATGGAATAGGGCGGGTTGTCCATCAGCGCGTCCACATCGCCGCCGCCTTCATGCGGGGTGGGGATCCAGATCGCGAAGAAGCCGCCCGCGAACCCGGCCTGCTTCATCCGGGGCAGGTCCAGATGCCCGCGGCCTTCCCCCTTGAGCCAGATCTGCTCCCGCCGCTCCGGCGCACGATAGAGGCGGAGCAGAAAATCGTTGTGACCGTCGAAGACAGGCTGGCTCATGGGAGTTCCTTCAGGAGGCAGGCGCGGCAAGGGGCGTATAGCCCTCGGAGGCCGCAAGCAGGGTCCGGGTATAGGGTTCGCGCGCCTCGTGCCGGCGGAGGGCGTCGCGCGTCAGCTCCTCTACCGTTCGTCCATGCTGCATGACCATCAGCCGCTCGCACATATGCGCCACGACGGCAAGGTCATGGCTCACGAGCACATAGGTCAGCCCGCGTTCCACGCGGAGCCGTTCGAGCAGGTTCAGCACCTCCGCCTGGATGGACGCGTCGAGCGCGGAGGTCGGCTCGTCCAGCAACAGGATCTGCGGCTCCAGAATGAGGGCGCGGGCGATCGCTACCCGCTGCCGCTGCCCGCCGGAAAGCTGGTGCGGATAGCGGAAGCGGAAACCGGGGCCGAGGCCGACATCCGTCAGCGCGGCCTCTATCCGATGCTCCCGGTTGTCGAAACCGTGGATCGCCAGCGGCTCCGCCAGTACCCTGTCCACGGTGTGCCGGGGATGGAGCGAGGCATAGGGGTCCTGAAACACCATCTGGACCCGGCGGTAGAAGTCGGCGGTGCGCGGACTCGCGATTTCCCGCCCCTCGATCAGCAGATGGCCGCCGCTCACCGGCGCCAGTCCGCAGAGCGCGCGCAGCACGGTGGACTTGCCCGAGCCGGATTCGCCGACAAGGCCGTAGCTCTCCCCCTCCGCGACGTTGAAACTCACACCCTTCACGGCGCGGACCTCATCCATGCCGGAGCGGTAGGTGACTTCGAGGGCGTTCACTTCGAGAATGGGGGTCATGTCGCCCAGGCCGCGTCACGTTGCAGGGTGGGAAGGGGGTGGCTGTCCCCCTCGATCTTCGGCAGGCAGGAGAACAGCCCACGCGTATATGGATGCTGCGCTTCCGCCAGACGCGAGGCGGCGATCTCCTCCACCACCCGGCCGGCATACATCACGAGCACCCTGTCGCAGAAAGTGGAGACAAGCCGGAGGTCATGGCTGATGAAGATCAGCCCCATGCCCCGCTCCCTGACCAGCCGGTCGAGGATGCGCAACACCTCTATCTGCACCGTCACGTCGAGCGCAGAGGTGGGCTCGTCCGCGATCAGCAGGTCAGGCTCCGTGATGAGCATCATCGCGATCATCGCCCGCTGACCCATGCCGCCCGAAAGCTCATGCGGATAGGCGCGGAACACCCGTTCCGGGTCGCGGATCTGCACGGCCTCCAGCATGGACAGGGCGCGCGTCTTCGCCTCCTGCCGGGAGGCGCCGTGCAGACGCGCCGTTTCCATGAGCTGCTTGCCGATGGTCATGACAGGGTTCAGCGAGAATTTCGGGTCCTGCATGACCATGGAAATCCGCGCGCCGCGGATCGACCGCCACGTGGCCTGGTCGGCGTTGCGCAGGTCGATCCCGTCGAAGGTCAGACGGTCTGCCGTGGCCTTGCCAGGGGGCGGCGTCAAGCCGAGGATCGCCCGCCCCGTCTGGGACTTGCCGGAACCGGATTCGCCCACGATGCCCAGCCGCTCCCGCCCGAGCGAAAAGGTCACTCCCCGCACGACCTCCACGGGGCCGTGGCGGGTGGGGAAGGCGATGCGGAGATTCTCCACCTCAAGCAGCGCCATCACTTCTCTCCCTTGGGGTCGAGCACGTCGCGCAGCCCGTCACCCAGCAGGTTGAAGCCGAGCGAGACCACGAAGATCGCGATCCCCGGCATGGTGGCGACCCACCACTGATCGATCAGGAACCGCCGTCCCGACGCCACCATCGCCCCCCATTCCGGGCTGGGCGGCTGCGCGCCGAGGCCCAGAAAGCCCAGACCCGCCGCCGTCAGGATGATACCAGCCATGTCCAGCGTGACCCGCACAATGACCGAAGGCATGCAGAGCGGCACCACATGGCCCCAGATGATCCGGGCGGAGGAGGCGCCCTGCAGCTTCGACGCGGCGATGAAGTCGGTGTTGCGTATCGTCAGCGTCTCCGCCCGTGCAAGACGCGCGTAGGGCGGCCAAGAGGTGATGGCGATGGCGATGATCGCATTCTCGATCCCCGGCCCGAGCGCCGCCACGAAGGCGAGGGCGAGGATCAGCCGCGGAAAGGCCAGCACGATATCGGTGATCCGCATCAGCACGGTATCGACCCAGCCGCCGAAATAGCCCGCCGTGGTGCCGATCAGCAGCCCGATCGGCGTGGCGATCACCGCGACCAGCGCCACGATCATCAGCGTCAGCCGCGAGCCATGTATGACCCGGCTGAAGATGTCGCGCGCCTGATCGTCGGTGCCGAACCAATGGGTGGAGGAGGGGGGCAGCAGCCGTTCCGTCCGCAGATCGCCGCCGACCAGCGGATCGTAGGGTGCGATCACATTGGCAAAGAGCGCGACCAGTATCAGCGCCACGATGATGCCAAGGCCCACCATCGCCAGCGGGTTGGAGCGGAGGGCGAGCCAGGTCCGGTAGAACTGGCCGAGCCGCGCCTGACGGCGGGAGCCGGGCTGCTCCGTCAGCAGCCATTCGCGGCGGGAGAGGGACTGGCTCATCTGCTCCTCCTCACACGGGGGTCGAGCAGCGAATAGAGCAGGTCGGACACGAGGTTCAGCAGCACGAAGGTCGCCCCGATGACCAGCGTGCCGCCGAGAACCGCGTTCATGTCGGCATTCTGCAGCGAATTGGTGAGATACATGCCCAGCCCGGGCCAGGCGAAGACGGTCTCTGTAAGGACGGATCCTTCGAGCAGGTTGGCATAGGAAAGGGCGATCACCGTGATGAGCGGCACCGCCGCGTTGCGCAGCGCATGGACCCAGATGATCCGCCACTCCGGCACGCCCTTCACCCGCGCTGTGGTCACATATTCCTGGCTGAGTTCCGCCAGCATGAAACTGCGCGTCATGCGGCTGATATAGGCCATGGAAAAATAGCCCAGCAGACAGCCCGGCAGTGCGATGTGGCTGAACACGTTGCGGAATGCGGCCCATTGGCCCTGCATCGCGGTGTCGATCAGCAGCAGTCCGGTGCCGGGAGAGATGGAGTATTCATAGGCGATGTCGATCCGACCCGGCCCCGCCACCCAGCCCAGCCGCGCGTAGAAGATCAGCAGGCCAAGCAGCGCCAGCCAGAAGATCGGTGCGGAATAGCCGACCAGCCCGATGATCCGCACGATCTGATCGCCGAGCTTTCCCTTGTTCACCGCGGAATAGACGCCGAGCGGCACGCCCAGAAGGGTGCCGATGATGATCCCGAAGGTGGAAAGCTCCAGCGTGGCGGGAAACACCCGGCGCAGGTCGTCCGCGATGGGCCGCTTGGTCAGAAATGACGTGCCGAGATCGCCGGCCATGACGGAGCGCCCGTAAATCCAGAACTGCTCGATCAGCGGCTTGTCGAGGCCGAGCTGCTGATAGACCTGATCGTAGGTGCTCTGCGAGGCGCGATCCCCCACGACGGCCAGCACCGGATCCACCGGGACGATCCTGCCGATCATGAAGGTCACGAACAGCAGGCCGAGAAGCGTCACCGCAAGGGTGACGAGCACTTTCCCCGTCTTCCAGAACAGTCCCGAAAGGGCGCCTCTGCGCCCCACCGGCCGGTCTTCCGCGATGGCCATCTACTTCGTCACGGCCTTGAAGGAGTTGTCGTTGAACGAGGGGCCAAGCACGAAATTCTGCACGTTTGACCGCACCGCCACGTTCTCCACCTGCTGGAACATGATGACGAAGGGCGAGTCCTGCTGCTGTTCGCGTTGCAGCGTCTCGTACATCTCCGCCCGCTTGCCGGTGTCCCGCTCCAGCATGGCGGCGCGGGTGCGCTGTGTCATCTCCGGGATGTCCCAGGCGTTCCGCCAGGCCAGCGTCTTGGAGGAGGCGCCGTCCGCATTGTCCGGGTTGGAGGCGAAGGTGTCGGCGTTGGTATGCGGATCCTGATAATCCGCGCCCCACTGGCCGATATAGATGTCATGGGTCCGCGCGCGATACTTGGTGAGCGTCTGGCCGCCATCGCCGGGAATGAGGCTGAGCTTGATCCCCGCCTGTCCGAAGGTCTGCTGGATGGCGGTCCCCATCGCCGTGATATCGGCGGTGTTGCGCGTGTCCATGGTCACGCTGAACCCGTCGGGCACGCCAGCCTCCGCCAGCAATTCCTTGGCCTTTGCCACGTTGAGGGCGAAGGGCGTGTCGTCGATCTCCCCAAGGAAGCCCTTCGGCAGGAAGGACTGGTGCACCATGGTGCGGCCCTTCATGATCGTGTCGGAAATCGCCGCGTAATCGACGAGGTATTTCATCGCCTGCCGGACCTGCGGTTTCGACAGGAATTCGTTCTTCTGGTTCAGGCCGAGGTAGTAGATCGACCCTTTCACGCCCGACTGGTTCTTGATGTCGGCATTGGAGGACAGCGCCTCCATCTCCTCCGGGCCGAGGTTGCGGGCGATGTCCACGTCGCCCTGTTCGAGCAGCAGCCGCTGCGCCGCGGGTTCCGGGATGTGGCGCATGATGGCCCGCGCGATCTTCGGTGCATCGCCGGAATAGTTGTCGTTGCGCTCCATCACGACGACCTCGTTCGCCCGCCATTCGCGGATGGTGAACGGGCCGGAACCGGCATACCCGGTCTTCAGCCAGTCATAGCCGAAGTCGCCGTTCGCCTCATGCGACATGGCGAGTTTCTGATCCACCACCGAGGCGACCGTCGCCGTCAGGCAGTAGAGCACCAGAGACGGCGCATAGGCCTGGTCCATCTTGAAGTCGAACGTGTAATCGCCGGTCTGGACGATCTGGGCATCGACATTCTCCGGCGAGAAGCCGAACTGCGTCAGAATGAAGGCGGGCGACTTGTCCAGCTTCACCGCGCGTGTCAGCGAGAAGACCACATCGGACGCGGTGATCGGGTTGCCGGAGGCGAACTTGCGCCCCTCGCGCACCTTGAAGTGGATGGTCTTGCCATCCTCCGAGACCTCCCAGCTCTCGGCGACGACACCGAAGATCTTCGACACGTCCTTCACATCATAACCGATCAGCGTCTCATAGGAATTGCCGATCAGCTCGGAGGCGGTGAATTCGAATACCTCCGCCGGATCGAGGGTGATGATGTCGTCGATCGCCCAGGCCTGGATCAGCGTGTCGGGCGGGGTCGCGGCGAAGGCGGGCAGGCCCGGTTGAAAGGCTGCGAGGGCACCCGTGATTGCCGTAGCGGCAAGGAAGCGGCTCGTGTGTCGCATGATCGTCCCTGTTGATTTTGCTCGGTCCTCGACCGGGACCATGGACGGATAGGACGCCCTGCGACGGAGCAAGTCAAGCCGCGCCGGTTTACTTCGCGACGCCTGTCCGGGCGCCGCGACGGGCCACATGACGCAGGAAGATCTGCGGGGTGATCATGACCGCGATCAGGATGCGGAAGACGTGATGCGCCGTCACGAAAACCGGGTTCGCCCCGATGGAAAGCGCGATCAGCCCCATCTCCACCACCCCTCCCGGGATGTAGGAGAGCACGAGGGCCGGAACCGGAATGTCGATGAAGGGCAACACGATGGCGATGATCGCCCCGACCGCCGCCACCGATATGCCAAGAGCCACGACCGCCCCGCCCAGGCATTGCACCAGCCGTGCCCGTTGCATCCCCGCAAAGCGCAACCCCAGGGCCGTGCCGACGAGCCATTGCGCGCCCGAGACAAGGCCCGGCGGCACCTGTCCGCCGATCAGCCCTGTCGCATGGGCGATGGCACTGACGATGAGCGGCCCGACGACTACCCCCGCGGGCAGGGACAGGCGACGCGCGCCCCACTGGCCAAGCACCAATGCCGCGGCGAGCAAGAGGCCGTCGGTCGCCGTCAGGGGCGGGCCGGGCACCTGCACACCCGCCGAACTGCCGACCGGAGCGCCGTTCCAGATCGAAAACGCCGTAGGCAGGGTGATGACCACGAGGATGATGCGCAGGAACTGCAGCGCGGAAATGATGCGGAGATCACCGCCATGCGCCTCGCCAAGCGCGATGTTCTCCATCAGACCGCCGGGGGAGCCGGAGAACCAGGCCGTCGTCGGGTCCAGCCCCATGCCGCGCCGGAACCATAGGTAGTTGAGGCATTGCAGCAGCAGTGTCACCGCTGCCATGCCCAGAAGCGTGATCCACCATTCCCCCGCCGAACTCATCAGCGCGGGCGTGAAGCTCCCGCCGATCATCAGGCCCACCACGCCGACGCAGATGCCGCGGATGCTGTTTGGAAACGGCGGCACCAGCCAATGCCCTGCCGGCAGACTCATCGCGAGCATGGCTGCAGCGATGAGCGGGCCGAGCATCCAAGGCAGCGGCATGCCCCCCCAGCGTGCGATGACCGCCGCCGTCAGCGTGATGAGAAGCACGCCGCTCAAGCGGGCAAACAGGCGGAGGGTGAGGCGGGCTGTCGGCATGGTCATGAAATCCGGTCACCCGACCGTCGCGCCATTGAAGACGATGCTCAACCCCGTTTTGCCGGAAGGTCAAAACGGTGTGGCCCAAACGCCCGCGGCAACCGCTGGGGAAGATTGCGGAGAGCACCGAATGATAAGATCATCTTGTCAGCCGTCAGCCGTCAGCCGTCAGCCGTCAGCCGTCAGCCGTCAGCCGTCAGCTCTCCGTGAACCGCGCCCAACGCAGTGCTGCCGCGAAGCAGGGAACCCGTATGGCACCGACGTCCATCGCGAGTGGCACCGCCCGTCAGCCCGCCGCTTCGATAGCTCTCGGCCGAAGTGGCACTATCCTATTATCGATACGCTTATAGATTCTGGCGGAAGCGGCGCAGCTCCCTGGTCCGCTCCAACAAACCGGCATGTCTTGGAGAGCGCTGTCGGGCTATCGCGGTCACGGCGTCCCATCCAGAGACTAGTGTTTGTGTTCTATCCAGCCAGGTCGCTGTGGGGTTCTGAAGCTTGAACAAGGGCGTATTTCACGCTGTCACGTAGGAACGCCGGGCGTTGCTCCCACAAGAGGTGCGGACAGGCGGTTCACGTCGAAGGACAGCCTAGTCCATCAGACCCGCGCCCCGGTTCTGGTGCGCATCCGCGATTTGTTGAAGGCGCCGCACACGGGGGCGGAGTTTCATGCCGCGTCACAAGGTCCGCGTCGCTCCCACGCACAGATTTTTCGTCTGGTTGAACTGCAGAATGCGTGCCTCGGATCGGGACCAACTTCAGAGCGCATTCCGCCGTTCTCACGGTATCGTGAAATTACAGGGAATCTTACCCACAGCGTAGGTAAAGTATTGGATGCGCAGATATACTGCGTGAAACTGCAAGTATAAGAGATTATCGGAGAGATTTGGTGGAGCCAAGGGGAGTCGAACCCCTGACCTCTTGAATGCCATTCAAGCGCTCTCCCAACTGAGCTATGGCCCCACCGGAGGTCCGGGCGTCGCCGCCCGTGTGCGGTGCTTCTAGGCAGCTGCGGGGGGAAGCGCAAGGGGAAAAATCCGCCCTGCTGTCATTTCCCCCGCGCACCCCGAAGGATCAGTTGTCCTCGTCGTCCCCTGCCACGTCGGCAAGATCGTCGAGCGAGACGTTGTCGTCCTCGTCATCCTCAAGAAGATCGTCGTCGATATCGGCTTCGGGGGTGTCTTCTTCGAGAACCTCTTCATCCGCGTCGATATTGTTGTCATTGATGGTCGACTTGCTCTTATCGGCGGCCATCACGCGGCCACGTCCTGCAAGCAGGCTCTCGAGCGAGAACGTATGGCCGCATTCGGGGCAGGTCATCGGATCGCGCTGAAGGTCGTAGAAACGGCTCCCGCAGTGCGGGCAAAGGCGTTTGACGCCCCATTCGTCCTTGGGCATGGGAACCCCTTTCATGTCAGGTCGTCGAGTGAATCGGGGCCAACTGCCACAGCTGGCGAAGGCTGTCAAAGCCTTTCCATGTAAGGGCAGCGGGCACAAGGCTTCGCATATGGGAAACGCTGCAGGGGAATGCCAGAGGGCCGTTGCGGGAGGGCTTTTGCGGGGACGCGGCCAGGGCTAATCTCCGTCGCATGACATCCCTTGTGCTGCCGGGCAGCCCGCCCATCGACATATCGCTCCGCCGCTCTGCCCGTGCGCGCCGATTCTCCCTCCGGGTGTCCCGGCTGGATGGGCGTGTTACGCTCTCCCTGCCGGAGCGGGCGCGGGTTTCCGATGCAATGGCCTTTGCCCGTGATCGCGAAGGGTGGATCCGCGACGTTCTCTCCATCCGTCCGCAGGAGGTGCGAATCGCTCCGGGCGCCGTGCTTCCGGTGGAGGGCAAGATGCGCCACGTGCGGCTGGCCCGTGTGCGAAGGATCGTGGAGGATGGGGCGGGGGGGCTTCTGGTGCCGGAGGCGGCCGCGGCGCGGACGGCGGCACGGGTGGAGGCCTTCCTGAAGCGCCTGGCCCATGAGCGGCTGGAGGCGGCATGCAGCCGTCATGCGCGTGCCGCGGGTCGCGGCTATGCGAAACTGACGCTGCGTGACACGCGATCCCGGTGGGGGTCATGCACTTCGGATGGTCGGCTCATGTTCTCCTGGCGGCTGATTCTCGCGCCGCCGGAAGTGCTGGACTATGTCGCGGCGCATGAAGTGGCGCATCTTGTCCATATGGACCATTCACCGGCGTTCTGGGCGGAGGTGGCGCGGCTGATGCCGGGCTATGCGGCCCCCCGCCGCTGGCTCCGCGATCACGGGCAGGAACTGCACCGATACATCTTTCGAGGGGATTGACGGCGGCTCCCTCCGGGTGTGATCACTGGCGCCATGCTGCCCCAGATCCGCCCCTCAGACACCACGCCCGCCGCGCATGAGCGGCTCTATCGCACATTGCGCCAGCAGGTCATGCACGGCGAGCTTGCGCCCGGCCAGTCGCTCACGCTCCGTGGTCTGGGGCGGACATTCGGCGTCTCCATGACCCCTGCGCGGGAGGCTGTGCGGCGGCTGGTGGCGGAGGGTGCGCTGACGCTCTCCTCCTCCGGGCGGGTCTCCACGCCGGAACTGTCGAACGAGCGGATCGAGGAGCTTGCGGCCATCCGTGCCCTGCTGGAGCCGGAGCTTGGCACACGCGCCCTGCCGCGCGCCCACATGGCGCTGATAGAGCGGCTCCAGACCATCAACGCCGCCAATGCGGAGGCGGTCGCCAAGCATGACGCCGTGGCCTATATCCGCACCAACCTGGAGTTCCACCGGACCCTCTATCTCCGTGCGCAGGCCCCCGCGATGCTTGCCATGGTGGAGACGGTCTGGCTGCAACTCGGCCCGACGATGCGGGCGCTCTATGGTCGGCTCCGGCGGAATGAGGCGCCGCCCTATCACCGCCATATCATCGCCGCGCTGAAGGCGGGGGACGATCCCGGACTGCGGCTCGCGATCCGCACGGATGTCACGCAGGGCTTGCGCCATCTGACGGCATGACGGGCGCGCAGGAAAGTGGACCTGACCGGGCTTTTGCCCTTAACAATCCGCGGAGAAAGGTCTTCGGGCCGCCGCTGGGACGGAACCATTCGCGGTCTTAGCAGGCTGCTGAAAAAGTCCTGACCTGTCATGCCTATGCGCCGGAATGGGAAAATCGGCCCGGAAACGCCCGGAAGTCTATGGATTTCCGGCTGAATTTCGTCAGATGGCGAACGATTTCCGCTCCAACACAGGCCAAAAAGCTTTTTTCAGCAGCCTGTTAGGAAAGCCAGCCGAAAACCTCCATATTTCGGATCATTCGCGGACCGATTTTTGCGATTTCCGAAGCAGAACACGAGGCCCGAGGATTTTTTCCGCGGCCTGTTGATCGCCGCGTGCGACGGCATGAAAAGACCCCCACGCGGCGACCGGCTTCGGCGCCGCGGCAGAGAAGGGGCGGACCCGCGGTAGCCGCCGGAGCATGAAAAAGGGCGGCGCCCGTGACGCCGCCCTTTTCGCCGTGAAGCCGGTTCTTACGAGTGGATCGGGCCGTCGCCACAGGCGAGCGCCGCCTCCCGCACCGCTTCCGAATAGGTCGGGTGGGCATGGCAGGTGCGGGCCAGATCTTCTGCCGCAGCGCCGAACTCCATCGCCACACAGGCCTCATGGATGATCTCGCCCGCCGACGGGCCAATGATATGAACCCCGAGGATCCGGTCCGTTTCCTTGTCGGCGAGGATCTTGACGAAGCCTTCCGCCGCCAGCGTCGCCTTGGCCCGGCCATTGCCCATGAAGGAGAACTTGCCGACCTTGTAGGCCCGGCCCTCTTTCTTCAGCGCCTCCTCCGTCGCACCGACGGAAGCCACTTCCGGCGTGGTGTAGATCACGCCCGGAATGACCTCATAGTTCACGTGGCCATGCTTACCGGCGATCGTTTCCGCCACGGCCATGCCCTCATCCTCCGCCTTGTGGGCGAGCATCGGGCCCTGGATCGCATCGCCGATGGCGTAGATGCCGGGGACGGTGGTCTGCCAGTGGCCGTTCGTGACGATCTGGCCGCGCGGGGTCAGCTCGACACCCAGCGCGTCAAGGCCAAGGCCCTCCGTGTAAGGCTTGCGTCCGGTGGCGACGAGCACGACATCGGCTTCCACCGTCGCCTCGCTGTCGTCCTTGCGGAGCTTGTAGGTCACGGTCGCGCCGGCCGCGCCCTTCTCCACCTTCTGGACGGCGGCGCGCAGCACGAACTTCAGACCCTGCTTGGCGAGGATGCGCTGGAACTGCTTTTGCACCTCCGCATCCATGCCGGGGGTGATGGCGTCGAGATACTCGATCACCGTGACTTCCGCGCCGAGCCGCTTGTAGACCGAACCAAGCTCCAGACCGATCACCCCCGCGCCGATCACTGCAAGGCGCTTCGGGATGTCCTTCAACGCCAGCGCGCCGGTGGAGGTGACGACGGTTTCCTCATCGACATCCACGCCGGGCAGGCTGGAGGAGACGGAACCGGAGGCGATGACGATGTTCTTCGCCTCATGCACCTCGTCTCCGACCTTGACTTTGCCGGCCTCTGGGATGGAGGCCCAGCCCTTGATCCAGTCGATCTTGTTCTTCTTGAACAGGAACTCGATGCCCTTCGTGTTCTGCCCGATCACGTCTTCCTTGAAGGCGAGCATCTTCGGCCAGTCCACGGTGGGATGGGCGCCCATGAGGCCCATCTTCTCGAAATTCTCGTGGCTTTCGTGCAGCAGATGCGTCGCATGCAGCAGCGCCTTGGAGGGGATGCAGCCAACGTTGAGGCAGGTGCCTCCAAGCGCTTCCCGCCCCTCGACGCAGGCGGTCTTCAATCCCAGCTGGGCCGCGCGGATGGCGCAGACATAGCCGCCGGGGCCGCCGCCGATCACGATCACATCATAACTTGCCATAACTTGACTCCTTGCGGGCGCCGCTCTTGCCGTGCGCCCAGATCAGATAAGTGCCGCGAGGATCATCACAAAGGTGGCAAGAAATCCCACCCCGAAGATGACGGACCGCCAAGGCGACCAGCCAAAGGCATAAGCGGGAATGTAAAGCACCCGCGCCGCCAGATAAATCCAGGCACAGAGGGCGGTGAGTGACGTGGCCGCGCCGGACAGCGTGACGACGACCACCGCGATGGTGAAGAAGCAGAGCGCTTCGAAATGGTTGTTGACCGCGCGCCGGAGGCGACCGGTCAGGGGGGAGAAATCGGGCTGGGTGTCGCGTGGTCCCACGTTCCACTCAGGCCCGATATCGCGGTTCATCGCCACGGCGGCCAGCCCGATCTGAACTGCCTGCAACAGCGCCGCGAGCGCGAGGACCGTGAGTTCAGGGGTCATGTGAAGGTCACGCCGTTTCGACGAATTCTGTGCTGGTGAAGCCGGTGCCGAGCGCGTTTTTCTTGCTCAGCCACGTTTGCGCCCGCTCGCGGTCGTGCACCTCGAACAGCACGACGACCCGGGAGGGTTGATCGGCACCCCGCCAGATCTGGAGCGTGGACAGGCCGGCTGCCTCGATGTTCTCGACCTCCGAGTCGAACGCGGCTTTCCAGGCGGTGTAGTCGGGAACGTCGGCGTGACAGATGAGCTGCATCGAAGCCTCACAGGTTGAAGGAAGGCGCCCCCGACAGGACCGGAGGCGCCGGGGTCGTCAGAGATCCATCAGCAGGCGGCGCGGATCCTCCAGCGCTTCCTTGACGCGCACGAGGAACGTCACGGCGCCCTGACCGTCCACGATACGGTGATCGTAGGACAGTGCCAGATACATCATCGGACGGATGACGATCTGTCCCTTCACCACAACGGGGCGCTCCTGGATCTTGTGCATGCCGAGGATGCCCGACTGCGGCGGGTTCAGGATCGGCGAGGACAGCAGCGAGCCATAGACACCGCCGTTGGAGATCGTGAAGGTGCCGCCCTGCATGTCGTTCATGGAGAGCTTGCCGTCCCGCGCCTTGGCGCCAAGCTCGGCAATGGTTTTTTCGATCTGTGCAAACGACATCTGGTCGGCATTGCGCACGACCGGCACGACGAGCCCGTTCGGCGTGCCCACGGCCACGCCCATATGGACGAAGTGCTTGTAGACGATGTCCGTCCCGTCGATCTCGGCGTTGACTTCCGGCACTTCCTGAAGCGCATGGACGCAGGCCTTGGTGAAGAAGGACATGAAGCCGAGCTTCACCTTGTGCTTCTTCTCGAACTGCTCCTTGTATTCATTGCGCAGCGACATGACCGCCGACATGTCCACCTCGTTATAGGTGGTCAGCATGGCGGCGCTGTTCTGCGCATCCTTCAGGCGGCGGGCGATGGTCTGACGCAGGCGCGTCATCTTCACCCGTTCCTCGCGGCCCACGTCATCCGCAGCGACCGGCGCGCGGGCGACAGGGGCGGCGGCAGGCGCGGCGGAGGCGGCGGGCGAGTTGGCCAGTGCCTTCAGCACGTCTTCCTTCATGATGCGGCCATCGCGCCCTGTGCCGGTCACGGCATCGCGGGACAGGCCCGCGTCCGCCATGGCGACCTTGGCGGAGGGTGCATCCTCCACATCCCTCCGACCGGAGGCAGGCGCGGCCGTGGTGGCGGGTGCGGCAGCCGCAGCGGGCGCGGCGGCAACGGCGCCCGCACCGGAGGCGATCACGGCGAGCTTGCCCGCGGCCTCGACCGTGGTGCCTTCAGCGGCGAGGATCTCGACCAGCACGCCCGAAGCCGGGGCAGGAACCTCGACGGAGACCTTGTCGGTTTCCAGTTCGCACAGCATCTCGTCGGCGGTGACCTTGTCGCCCACCTGCTTGAACCAGGTCGCGACGGTCGCCTCCGTCACGCTTTCGCCCAGAGCGGGGACCTTGACTTCGACACGCTCGCCGCCGGTGCTGGCCGGCTTGGCCTCGGCAGCCTTCGCTTCTGCAGGCCTGGCGGCGGGCGCGGGCGTGGATGCGGCGGCGCCGGCACCCTCGCTGATCGTCGCCAGCAGCGCGTCAACTCCGACGGTTTCGCCTTCCTTCGCCACGATCTCACCCAGTGTCCCGGCGGCGGGGGCCGGAACCTCCACCGTCACCTTGTCGGTCTCCAGTTCGCAGAGCATCTCGTCAGCCGCGACCCTGTCGCCCGGTTTCTTGAACCAGGTCGCCACGGTCGCTTCGGTGACGCTTTCCCCCAGCGTGGGGACGCGGACTTCAACGGTCATTAGTCTTTATCCTTCGATCGTGAGCGCTTCATTCACGAGCGCTTCCTGCTGTGCCTTGTGCTGGCTGGAAAGGCCCGTCGCCACCGAGGCGGAGGCCGCACGGCCGACATAGCGCGGCCGCTGATGAGTAGAGCCGAGGCGGGTCAGAACCCATTCGATATTCGGCTCGACAAAGGTCCAGGCGCCCTGGTTCTTCGGTTCCTCCTGGCACCAGACGATTTCCGCATCCTTGAACCGGCCCAGTTCACGGACGAGCGTGAGCGCCGGGAACGGATAGAGCTGTTCGAGCCGCAGGATGTAAACGTCGGTGATGCCCCGCGCATCCCGCTCTTCCAGCAGATCGTAATAGACCTTGCCGGAGCAGAGCACGACACGCCGGATTTGCTCGTCCGCCACCAGTTCCGTGGTGGAGTTGCCTTTCTGCGCATCGTCCCAAAGCACCCGGTGGAAGTTGGACCCGGTGGTGAAATCCTCCGCCGTGGAGACGGCGAGCTTGTGCCGGAGCAGGGACTTCGGCGTCATCATCACCAGCGGCTTGCGGAAGGTGCGATGCAGCTGGCGGCGCAGGATGTGGAAGTAGTTGGCGGGGGTGGTGCAGTTCGCGACGATCCAGTTCTCCTGCGCGGAAAGCTGAAGATACCGCTCCAGCCGCGCGGAGGAGTGCTCCGGGCCCTGACCCTCGTAGCCATGCGGCAGCAGCATCACGAGCCCGGACATCCGCAGCCATTTCGATTCGCCCGACGAGATGAACTGGTCGAACATGATCTGCGCGCCGTTGGCGAAGTCGCCGAACTGCGCCTCCCACAGGGTCAGCGCGTTCGGCTCTGCGAGCGAGTAGCCGTATTCGAAGCCCAGCACCGCATATTCGGAGAGCATCGAATCGATGACCTCGTAACGGGATTGCCCCTCACGGATATGGTTGAGCGGATAGTAACGCTCCTCCGTCGCCTGGTCGATGAAGGCGGAGTGCCGCTGCGAGAAGGTGCCGCGCGTCGAATCCTGCCCCGACAGACGGACCGGAAAGCCTTCCGTCAGCAGGGAGCCGAAGGCCAGCGCCTCGCCCGTCGCCCAGTCGAAGCCGGCGCCCGTTTCGAACATCTGCTTCTTGGCGTCGATCAGGCGGGTGACGGTCTTGTGGATCTCGAACCCGTCCGGCGCGGTGGTGAGCGCTTGGCCGATATCCTTCAGCGTCTCCGGCGTGATCGCGGTGTCGCCGGGCTGGTAGTCCTCCCCCTCGCGGTTGATGTTCTTCCAGCGTCCGTCCAGCCAGTCGGCCTTGTTCGGCTTGTATTCCCGACCGGCTTCGAACTCTCCGTTCAGCATCGTCTGGAAGGCGGCCTTCATATCCTCGATCTCGCCCTCGGGGATCAGGCCGTCGGCGACGAGCCGGTCGGTGTAGAGCTGAAGCGTGGTCTTGTGCTTCTTGATCTGGGTGTACATCACCGGGTTGGTGAACATTGGCTCGTCGCCTTCGTTGTGACCGAAGCGACGGTAGCAGAAGATGTCGATGACCGCGTCCTTGTGGAACTTCTGCCGGAACTCGGTCGCCACCTTGGCGGCATGAACGACCGCCTCCGGGTCATCGCCGTTCACATGGAAGATCGGCGCTTCCACCATCAGGGCGATGTCGGTCGGATAGGGCGAGGAGCGGGAGAAATGCGGCGCGGTGGTGAAGCCGATCTGGTTGTTCACCACGATATGGATGGTGCCGCCCGTCCGGTGGCCGCGAATGCCCGAAAGCTGGAAGCATTCCGCGACGATGCCCTGACCGGCAAAGGCCGCATCGCCATGCATCAGGATCGGCAGGACGGCCACGCGTTCCGCCTGATCGTGAAGCTGGTCCTGCTTGGCGCGCGCCTTGCCCAGCACGACCGGGTCCACCGCTTCGAGGTGCGAGGGGTTCGCGGTCAGGCTGAGGTGGACTGTGTTGTCGTCGAATGTCCGGTCGGAGGAGGCGCCGAGGTGATATTTCACGTCACCCGAGCCGTCCACGTCGTCAGGCTTGAAGCTGCCGCCCTGAAACTCGTTGAAGATCGCGCGGTAGGGCTTGCGCAGCACGTTGGCCAGAACGTTCAGCCGGCCGCGGTGCGGCATGCCGATCACCACCTCCCTCACGCCGAGCGCGCCGCCCCGCTTGATGATCTGCTCCATCGCCGGGATGAGCGCCTCGCCCCCGTCAAGGCCGAAGCGCTTGGTGCCCATGTATTTGACATGGAGGAATTTCTCGAAACCCTCCGCCTCGACCAGCTTGTTCAGGATCGCGCGACGGCCTTCGCGGGTAAAGGTGATTTCCTTGCCGTAGCCTTCGATCCGCTCCTTCAGCCAGGCGGATTGCTCCGGGTCGGAGATGTGCATGTATTGCAGCGCGAAAGTGCCGCAATAGGTCCGCTTCACGATATCGACGATCTGCCGCATCGTGGCGTGCTCCATCCCGAGCACGTTGTCGAGGAAGATCGGCCGGTCCATGTCGCCTTCGGTGAAACCGTAGGACGCGGGGTCGAGCTCCGGGTGATCCGCGCTTTGCCGCACGCCCAGCGGATCGAGATCGGCGGCCAGATGCCCCCGGATGCGATAGGCGCGGATCAGCATGATCGCGCGGATCGAATCCAACACGGCGCGGCGGATCTGGGCATCCGACACCTCGACGTCGAGGGCCTTGGCCTTTTCGGCGATCTTCTGACCGGCGGCCTTTGCCTCCTTCGCGGGGGTGGCGACGGGCCATTCGCCGGTAAGCGCGGCGGTCAGGTCGTCATTGGGAAGCGGGGGCCAGTCGCTGCGGGTCCAGCTCGCGCCCTCCGCATTGCGCTGCGCATCCTGCTTGTCGTCACCCAGCGCCTTGAAGAATGCCTGCCAGCTCGCGTCCACGGAATTCGGATCCGTGGCATAGCGCGCCTGCAGCTGCTCCACGTAATCCGCGTTCGCTCCCTGCAGGAAGGACGAGGCGTGGAACACGTCGTTCGGGGATTGGTCGGTCATTGTCTTACCTCAAGCGGGTCGGGGCCGAAGCGGTTCTGCCCGGCGGTGCCGCGCTGGATGAGCCAGTAGAGCGGCAGGAAAACGGCGGCGATGAACATCACGAACCAAGCCAGTCCGGCGAGCGTTGGCGCGATGTTGAACAGGGCGGCGATGGCAAGGAGGCCGATCACCACGATGGCGAACGGGGCAAGCACGTACCAGCCGGAGCGGTTCGTGTCGTGCAGCCGTCTGATCATGACGGCGAGATGCGGCAGAAAGACGAGCAGCCCGAGCAGCGAAGAAACGGGCCCGTTCTCGGCCGTGGCCCAGGCGGAGGCACCATAGCCCTCGACCGGGGGAGGCGGCGTGGATGTGGCGACGCCGGTGGAAACGGTGGCTCCGAACAGCATCGCATCGATCAGGGATGCGACCATGCCCGCGATCGTCAGCGCAAGCACGAACCACCAGTATTCCGAGCGCGGTGCGCGACCCCGGAAACCGACATATTGCCTCAGGCATGAACGGACAGCTTCTGCGAAGCCCATGATGCTCACCTGTTTCGGAGGATGCGGCCTCCGGCGAATGGGCGCCCTTCCGGGGCGCAGGCGGGGCCGTGGGCCGGCCCCGCGAGGGGGCGTTACTTGCCCATGGCCTTCAGAACGGCCTCACCGAGACCGGCAGGGCTGTCGGCAACGATGACGCCCGCGGACTTCATCGCCTCGATCTTCGATTCCGCATCGCCCTTGCCGCCGGAGACGATGGCTCCGGCATGACCCATGCGGCGGCCTTTCGGAGCGGTGCGCCCGGCGATGAACCCGGCGGTCGGCTTCCAGCGGCCCCTTTTCTTCTCGTCGGCGAGGAACTGCGCGGCGTCCTCTTCCGCCGAACCACCGATCTCACCGATCATGATGATGGACTCGGTTTCCGGGTCGGCAAGGAACATTTCCAGCACGTCGATGTGCTCGAGCCCCTTGATCGGGTCGCCGCCGATGCCGACTGCGGAGGACTGGCCGAGACCCACGTCGGAGGTCTGCTTCACCGCCTCGTAGGTCAGCGTGCCGGAGCGTGAGACGACGCCCACCGAGCCGCGCTTGAAGATGTTGCCCGGCATGATGCCGATCTTGCACTCGCCCGGCGTCATGATGCCCGGGCAGTTCGGCCCGATGAGGCGCGACTTGCTGTTGGCGAGGGCGCGCTTCACCTTCATCATGTCGAGCACCGGGATACCCTCGGTGATTGCGACGATCAGCGGGATCTCCGCGTCGATGGCTTCGAGGATCGAATCGGCCGCGAAGGGCGGCGGAACGTAGATCACGGAGGCGTCTGCCCCGGTCTGTTCCCTCGCTTCCAGAACCGAGTTGTAGACCGGCAGGCCGAGATGCTCGGTGCCGCCCTTGCCCGGCGTCACGCCGCCGACCATCTTTGTGCCGTAGGCGATGGCCTGTTCGGTGTGGAAGGTCCCCTGGGAACCGGTGATCCCCTGACAGATGACCTTGGTGTCTTTGTTGACGAGAACGGACATTCCTTACCCCTTCACCGCTTTCACGATCTTCTGAGCAGCGTCGCTCAGATCGTCGGCAGCGATCACGTTCAGGCCGGACTCGGCGATGATCTTCTTGCCGAGTTCGACGTTGGTGCCTTCAAGTCGCACGACCAGCGGAACCTGCAGGCCCACTTCCCTCACCGCGGCGATGATGCCTTCCGCGATGATGTCGCACCGCATGATCCCGCCGAAGATGTTGACGAGGATGCCTTTGACGTTCGGGTCGGAGGTGATGATCTTGAAGGCTTCCGTCACCTTCTCCTTCGTCGCGCCGCCGCCCACGTCGAGGAAGTTGGCCGGTTCCGCGCCATAGAGCTTGATGATGTCCATCGTCGCCATGGCAAGGCCCGCGCCGTTGACCATGCAGCCGATCTCACCGTCGAGCGCGATGTAGTTCAGATCGTATTTGGAGGCGGCGAGTTCCTTCGGATCCTCCTCCGTCTCGTCGCGGAGCGCGAGAATGTCGGCATGGCGGTAGAGGGCGTTGTTGTCGAAGCCCACTTTCGCGTCCAGCGCCTTCATGTCGCCGTCGGTGGTGACGATCAGCGGGTTGATCTCCACCATCTCCGCGTCTTTCTCGACGAAGAGTTTGTAGAGCTTGCCGATCAGGTCCACGCATTGCTTGACCTGCTTGCCTTCGAGACCCAGCGCGAAGGCCACCTTGCGGCCGTGGAACGGTTGGATGCCGGTCGCCGGATCGACGGAGAAGGACAGGATCTTCTCGGGCGTGGAGGCCGCCACTTCCTCGATGTCCATGCCGCCCTCGGTGGAGACGACGAAGGACACGCGGGAGGTCACCCGGTCCACCAGCAGCGCGAGGTAAAGCTCGCGGCTGATGTCGGAACCGTCCTCGATGTAGATGCGGTTGACCTGCTTGCCGGCCGGCCCGGTCTGGTGCGTGACCAGCGTGCGGCCCAGCATCTGCTTGGCGAGCTCGGCCGCTTCCTCGACCGACTTGGCCAGACGGACACCGCCCTTTTCGCCGGCTTCCGGCTCCTTGAATTTGCCCTTGCCGCGGCCGCCCGCGTGGATCTGCGCCTTGACGACCCAGAGCGGTCCGCCCAGTTCGCCTGCGGCGGTCTTCGCGTCTTCGGCCTTCAACACGGCGCGGCCATCGGAGACCGGCACGCCGTAGTCGCGCAGGAGCTTCTTGGCCTGATATTCGTGGATGTTCATTCTCTCACCGGTTCCTCTGCTGAGTTCGGTCCTCTCCCGTCCCGGTCGTCGAACCGGGCCGACTGGGCGGTCTTTTGGCACGATCCGCGGACAGGGGAAAGGGAAAGGCTGGGCAACCGCGAAGCAGCCAGCCAAAATCCGCCTTATGTGATCACAAGGAAAAATCGTGTGATCACAAAATGCAGATGGCCGCCTCCGAGGTGAGTCGGAAGCGGCCATCCGATGACAAGACGATCAGGCCAGCGAGCTGTCGATGTTCTTGCAGGCCGCCACGAGACCTTTCACCGCGTCCACCGACTTGTCGAACATCACCTGTTCGTCGGCGGTCAGCTTGATGTCCACGATCTTTTCGATCCCGTCCTTGCCGATCACCGTCGGCACGCCGACGTAGAAGCCGTCCAGACCGAAGGCGCCGTCGACATAGGCGGCGCAGGGCAGCAGGCGCTTTTGGTCTTTCAGATAGGCTTCCGCCATCTCGATCGCCGAGGTCGCGGGGGCGTAGAAGGCGGAGCCGGTTTTCAGCAGGCCCACGATTTCCGCGCCGCCGTCACGGGTGCGCTGGATGATGCTGTCGAGCCGCTCCTGCGTGGTCCAGCCCATTGCGACCAGGTCGGGCAGCGGGATACCGGCGACGGTGGAGTAACGGGCGAGCGGAACCATCGTATCGCCGTGGCCGCCCAGAACGAAGGCCGTCACGTCGCGCATGGAGACGTTGAACTCCAGCGACAGGAAGTGCCGGAAGCGGGCGGAATCGAGCACGCCCGCCATGCCCACGACTTTCTCGTGCGGCAGGCCGGAGAATTCGCGCAGCGCCCAGACCATCGCGTCGAGCGGGTTGGTGATGCAGATGACGAAGGCGTTCGGCGCATATTGCTTGATGCCTTCGCCGACCGATTTCATCACCTTCAGGTTGATGCCGAGAAGGTCGTCGCGGCTCATGCCCGGCTTGCGCGGCACGCCTGCGGTCACGATGCAGACATCGGCGCCTGCGATGTCCTCATAGGTGTTGGTACCTTTGAGCACCGCGTCGAACCCTTCGGAGGGGCCGGATTCCGCGATGTCGAGCGCCTTGCCCTGCGGGGTGCCTTCCGCGATGTCGAACAGGACGACGTCACCGAGTTCTTTCATCGCGGCGAGATGGGCGAGCGTACCGCCGATCTGCCCCGCGCCGATGAGCGCGATCTTGGGTCTGGCCATGGAATTGTCTCCAAACGGTTGTTGACGGCGCGATGGGTAAGCCCTCCGGCCCCCTCGCGCAAGCTTGCGGCGCACACCGTTTGCGCTAAAGCGGAAGGAAAGAGGGCAGAGAGTGTCGATCATCGCGGAACACGGGGCTGGATTCTGGGCGCTGGCAGTGCTGGCGTCCATGCTCGTCGGCATGAGCAAGGGCGGGCTTCCGGTCGTCGGCATGCTCGGCGTTCCCATTCTGGCGCTGGTTCTGCCGCCCGTCATGGCGGCGGGGGTGCTGCTGCCGGTGTTCGTCGTCTCCGACATGTTCGGTCTCTGGGCCTATCGCCGCGCCTTCGACCGGCGCGTGGTCGCGATTCTGGCCGCTGGCGCCACGCTTGGCGTCGCGCTCGGCGGGGCCACGGCGAGCAGCGTACCGGAGTGGATCGTCACCCTGTTGATCGGGCTGATCGGGGCGGCCTTCGCGGCGTCGATGCTGCTGCGGCGGGCCGCGACTCCGGTGGCGCGGCCGGCCCGGACGGGCCCTGGCCTGTTCTGGGGGTTGCTTACCGGCTTCACCAGCTTCGTCAGCCATGCGGGCGCGCCCCCCTATCAGGTCTATGTCCAGCCGCTCGGCCTGCCGAAGGCGGTGTTTGCGGGCACGACGACGGTGCTTTTCGCCTATGTGAACGCGATCAAGCTCATCCCCTATTACCTGCTCGGCCAGCTTTCGGGAGAGAATCTGCATATCGCCGCCGTGCTCCTGCTGCCCGCGGCGGCTGCGGTTTTCCTTGGTGTGAAGCTCGTGAAGATCATCCCGACCGCGCTGTTCTACCGGCTGGTCACATGGGCGTTGCTGCTTATCTCGCTGCGGCTGATCTGGCAGGGGCTTCACGGCTGACGCGGGTTGCGGAGCGGCTGGTCTTCCCGCATCGTGGCGCCGATCTGCGAGGAGATGACCCATGGACCTGCTGACCCGCCCGTGGCGCTCGGCTCTCTATATGCCTGCCAGCCGGGCCCGCGCCGTTGAAAAAGCTCGCGAGCTTGAGGCCGATGCCCTGATCTTCGATCTGGAGGACGCGGTCGCCCCCTCGGACAAGGCGGCGGCGCGCACATCCATTGCCAATGCTCTGGAAATGGGCGGTTTCGGCGACCGGACGCGGCTCGTCCGAATCAACGGGCTGGATACGCCATGGGGGGCGGACGATCTTGCCGCGCTGGAAGGCGTGCCGCTGGACGGTCTCGTCGTGCCGAAGGTTTCAGGCCCCGAGATGCTGGAGCGAATCGACCGCCCCAGGATCTTTGCGATGATCGAAACGCCTGCCGGTGTTCTGAATGCCGCCGCGATCGCGGCGCATCCCTCCATCGCCGGCCTGATCGCGGGGACGAACGACCTCGCGCGGGAACTCCGCAGCAAGGACCGGCCGGACCGGCTCGCGCTGCTGCCGTCCCTCGGGGGCATCGTGCTCGCAGCACGCGCGGCGGGGGTGATCTGTCTGGACGGGGTTTACAATGCCTTCCGGGACGAGCAGGGCCTGACATGGGAATGCGAGCAGGGCAGGGACCTGGGCTTCGACGGCAAGACGCTGATCCACCCCGGCCAGCTCGCCATCGCCAACGCGATCTTCGCGCCTACTGCAGAGGAAATCGACTTGGCCACCCGGCAGATCGCCGCCTGGGAGGAGGCCGAGTCGGAAGGGCGGGGCGTGGCCGTCGTGGACGGCAGGATCGTGGAAAATCTGCATGTTGCAACGGCGCGCGATCTGCTTGCACGCGCGGCTGTCATCGCCGCACGCGATTGAAACAGGGACACCATGAAACTCTACAGATTTCTAAGCGATGACGACACTTCTGCCTTTTGCCACAAGGTGACGGCGGCTCTCAACGCAGGGTGGGAACTGCATGGCGGGCCGACTTACGCTTTTGACGGGACCAACGGCATAATGCGTTGTGGTCAGGCGGTGGTGAAAGAGGTTGAGGGAACCTACAGCCCCGAAATGAAGCTTGGCCAGTATTGACCGTCGGTTGTGACTCCATATGTGATCACAGCAACTGCGCCGTGATCACATATCTGCGATTTTTCTGGCGCTTCGCTGCGTAATAGGGGAAACGGGGTCCAGCATGGGCGTGACATGGGCCGCAAATCGGCTATTCATGCCCGGATGAGGCCCGGTTGACCGGTCCGCACATCTTGGGAAAGCCAGACCCCGGGCGGCGCGGCCCGCGGGCCGCCAGTACGGAGAAGAACGTCATGGCCGATGTCGAGCGCGGTAATCGCCCGCTTTCGCCCCACCTCCAGATTTATCGCCCGCAGTTGACGGCATTCACCTCGATCATGACGCGGATCACGGGCAATGGCCTGATCGTCACCGCCGTTCTGATCGTGTGGTGGTTCGTCGCTCTTGCGTCCGGGCCGGAAGCCTATGACCGGGCGAACGGGTTCCTGACCTCATGGTTCGGCGACCTCATCATGACGCTGTCGGTGGCGGCGATGTGGTATCACCTCCTCGCAGGGTTGCGGCATGTGTGGTGGGACAACACCACACGCGGCATGGATATCCCGACCGCCTACAAAATCGGCTACGCGATGTTGGCGGGCACGGTTGTCCTCACCCTCCTTACCCTGATCATCGTCTGAGGCCCGACATGCGTTACCTGACGTCCCGCAAGCAGGCCGAAGGGCTCGGCTCCGCCAAGACCGGCACGCATCACCACTGGCAGATGCAGGTCAAGGGCATGGCGCTCGTGTTCCTCATCCCGCTTTTCATCTTCACCTTCGGCCCGATGCTCGGTCGCCCCTATGCGGAAGTCGCCGCCTATTACGCGCGCCCCTTCCCGGCGATCGTCGCGGGCCTGACCTTCATCGTGGGTCTGATCCACTTCAAGGAAGGCGCGCAGATCATGATCGAGGATTATACCGACGGCAACGCGCGGAAGATCCTGATCCTGCTCTCCACCTTCATCAGCTATGCCGCGGCGGCTGCGGGCGTTTACGCGCTGATCCGCCTCGCGCTTTGAGCCAACGGAGCTAAGAATGGCAGCCTATCCTTACGAGACCCATACCTATGACGTCGTTGTCGTGGGTGCGGGCGGCTCCGGGCTCCGCGCCACGCTCGGCATGGCCGAGCAGGGGCTCCGCACGGCCTGCATCACCAAGGTTTTCCCGACGCGGTCCCATACCGTCGCAGCACAGGGCGGCATCGCCGCCAGCCTTGCCAACATGGGGCCGGACAACTGGCAGTGGCACCTCTACGACACCGTGAAGGGGTCGGACTGGCTTGGCGACACCGATGCGATGGAATACCTCGCCCGGCAGGCGCCCAAGGCGGTTTACGAGCTTGAGCACTACGGCGTGCCCTTCTCCCGCACGGAAGAGGGCAAGATCTACCAGCGTCCCTTCGGCGGTCACACGACGGAATTCGGCGAAGGCCCGCCCGTGCAGCGCACCTGCGCCGCGGCAGACAGGACGGGGCACGCGATTCTGCACACGCTCTACGGCCAGTCGCTGAAGGAGAAGGCGGAATTCTTCATCGAATACTTCGCCATCGACCTCATCATGTCGGAAGACGGCAAGCAATGCGTCGGCGTCCTGGCATGGAAGCTCGATGACGGCACGATGCACGTCTTCTCCTCCAAGATGGTTGTGCTGGCGACGGGCGGCTACGGGCGCGCCTATTTCTCCGCCACCTCCGCCCATACCTGCACGGGTGACGGCGGCGGTATGGTGGCGCGTGCCGGGCTGCCGCTGCAGGACATGGAATTCGTGCAGTTCCACCCGACCGGTATCTACGGCTCCGGCTGCCTCATCACCGAGGGCGCGCGGGGCGAGGGTGGCTATCTCACCAACTCCGAGGGCGAGCGGTTCATGGAACGCTACGCGCCCACCTACAAGGACCTGGCGTCGCGCGACGTGGTATCGCGCTGCATGACGCTGGAGATCCGCGAGGGCCGCGGCGTGGGGGAGCACAAGGACCACATCTTCCTCCACCTGAACCACCTGCCGCCGGAGACGCTGCACGAGCGGCTTCCCGGCATCTCGGAATCGGCGCGCATCTTCGCCGGCGTGGACGTGACGAAGGAGCCGATCCCTGTTCTGCCGACCGTGCACTACAACATGGGCGGCATTCCGACGAACTACCACGGCGAGGTGCTCAACCCGACGGCGGACAATCCCGACGCGATCTTCCCCGGCCTGATGGCGGTGGGCGAGGCGGGCTGCGCCTCCGTCCACGGGGCGAACCGGCTGGGGTCCAACTCGCTGATCGACCTCGTGGTCTTCGGGCGCGCGGCGGCGATTCGGGCTGGCGAGCTGCTGAAGCCCGAGGACGCGAACCCGCCGCTCAACAAGGCCTCGATCGACAAGGCGCTCGACCGGTTCGACCATTTCCGCCACGCCAACGGTTCCGTCCCGACGGCGGAGCTGCGGCTTGAGATGCAGCGCACGATGCAGGCCGATGCCGCCGTGTTCCGTACCGACAAGACGCTCGCCGAAGGCGTGGAGAAGATGGACAGGGTCGCGGCCAAGATGGCCGACATCAAGGTGACGGACCGCAGCCTCGTGTGGAACTCCGACCTGATGGAGACGCTGGAGCTCACCAACCTGATGCCGAACGCGCTGGCCACCATCGTGGGGGCGGAAGCGCGCAAGGAATCGCGTGGCGCCCATGCCCATGAGGACTGGCCGAACCGGGACGATGCGAACTGGCGCAAGCACAGCCTTGCCTGGGTTGACGGCACGAAGGTGACGCTGGACTACCGTCCGGTCCACCTCGATCCGCTGACGCCGGAATCCGAAGGCGGCATCCCGCTGAAGAAGATCGCGCCGAAAGCGCGCGTCTATTGATGCGGTGCGGGATCTCCCCTCCGGTCGCCATGCTGCCGCTTCTGGCGGCGCTGGCAGCCTGCGGGCCGATCCCGCTCGACGCGGCTGAGCGGCAGTGTGCGGGCCAAGCCTATGATGCGGTCCGCCCGCGCGGGCATGTGGCCTTCGGTCTCGGCACGGATGGACGGCGGGTCTCGACCGGCACGAGCGTCGGTATAAGTGTGACCTCCGACTACCTCCGCGGACGCGATCCGAACGAGGTCTATACGAGCTGCGTCGTCCGGCGTTCGGGCGGCCTTTACCCGACCCGCCCCTATTATGAGCTTACGCCATGACCGGGGCGCCCGTGTCATCGTTCGAGCAAGCCCGGCCGCTTCACGGCGCCAGCAAGACAACGACAAGGTAGGACAGCATGGTCCAGTTCACACTTCCCAAGAACTCCAAGATCCGCACCGGCAAGACCTGGCCCAAGCCGGAAGGCGCGACGAACGTCCGCAAGTTCCAGATTTACCGCTGGAACCCGGACGACGGGCTGAACCCGTCCGTCGATACCTATTACCTCGACATGGACAAGTGCGGCCCGATGGTTCTGGACGCGCTCATCAAGATCAAGAACGAGGTCGATCCGACCCTCACCTTCCGCCGGTCCTGCCGCGAGGGGATCTGCGGTTCCTGCGCGATGAACATCGGCGGGATCAACACGCTGGCCTGCATCTACGGGCTGGACGAGGTGCATGGCGAAACGGTGAAGATCTATCCGCTGCCGCACATGCCGGTGGTGAAGGACCTGATCCCGGACCTCACCCTGTTCTACGCGCAGCACGCCTCGATCATGCCGTGGCTGGAAACCAAGACCAACCGCCCGCAGAAGGAATGGCGCCAGTCCATCGAGGATCGCAAGAAGCTCGACGGGCTCTATGAATGCGTGATGTGCGCCTCCTGCTCCACCTCCTGCCCGAGCTACTGGTGGAACGGCGACAAATACCTCGGTCCGGCAGCGCTGCTCCATGCCTACCGCTGGATCATCGACAGCCGTGACGAGGCGACGGGCGAGCGTCTGGACGGGCTGGAAGATCCGTTCAAACTCTATCGCTGCCACACGATCATGAACTGCACCAAGACCTGCCCGAAGGGCCTGAACCCGGCGAAAGCGATCGCCGAGATCAAGAAGATGATGGTCGAACGCGCGATCTGATCGCAGGTGCTTCGATGAAAAAGGGCGGCGCCGTCAGGGCCGCCCTTTTTCATGGCCTTGGAGCTTGGAGCGCCTTGCCCGGCGGACCTCCCTCCGGCGTCAACGGGTGAAACCGGACCGTCCGCCATGTCCCTCATGCGCTTCAGCCGGATACTTCCGGCGGCAAAGTCCCGAGACCGGCAGGTTTTTCACAAACGCCTCCCCGCGTCTGACCCGGAGGCGCGCTTGACCGCGGGGCCTGCTGTCGCAGCGACAACGGCCCAAAGACGCTCGGCAGGGCAGGAGACGCGCGGTAATACAGCCTGTCAGTCGGCGTGGCGCGGCACTGTTCGGGACGGGGCGAGATAGGGTCGCGTCACATCGCGCAAGCGCAGATTGACACATTCCACATCGATCGCGATGGCTCCGTCGCCGGCGAAGGTCAGGGTGATCCGCCCCGCGCCATCCTCGGCCGGCTCGAACGCAAGCGTGAGAAGGGACAGGACGACATCCGTGTCCCCGCGATCCAGCCCCTGGGTCGCCACCCGAAGCGCATCGTCGATGATGAGAAGGCTCTGCACCCGCTCGGGCGCGCTGCGCTGCTCCGCGGCCGCTGCATCTTCCCAGCGGAAACGATTGGCCAGCAGCGCGAAGCGGCGCTGAGCAGGCTGCCAGCGCATCTCCGTCACGGGCAGAACCGAATCCTGCAACAGCGCCGAGATGACCGTTACGTCATCGCCATCCACAGCGGCAAGGTTCAGCGGCTGGCGCGGCGCGCCGTCTTCAAACCGGGCGTCGGTCATTCCGCGGCCTCGTCACGACGGAGTTCTCCGGTAATGCGTTCGATACGGGCCCCGCAGGCGCGCAGTTTTTCTTCCACCCGCTCATACCCCCTGTCGAGATGATAGACCCGGCTGACCACCGTCTCCCCTTCCGCTCCGAGAGCGGCAAGGATCAGCGAGACGGAGGCGCGCAGATCGGTCGCCATCACCGGGGCGCCGCGCAGACGCTCGACCCCTGTAACCGTGGCGGTACCGCCATGGACGGAAATGCGCGCGCCCATCCGTGAAAGCTCGGGGGCATGCATGAACCGGTTCTCAAAGATCCGTTCCTCAAGCACGCTCGTTCCCTCGGCCGTGCAGAGGAGAGCCATCATCTGGGCCTGAAGGTCCGTCGGGAAACCGGGGAAGGGTTCTGTCGTGACATCCACGGCGCGGGCGCGGCCGTTCCTGCGAGACACCTTCAAACCGCGCTGGGTTTCCTGCACCTCGATCCCCGCCGCGTCCAGCTTCTCCGCGAAGGAGGCGACGAGGTCGAGCCGCCCGCCGATCAGTTCTACCGTGCCGCCGGTAATCGCCGGCGCGAGCATATAGGTGCCGAGTTCGATCCGGTCCGTCACCACGGGATGGGTCGCGCCCGAGAGGCGGTCCACACCCTCTATCGTCAGGGTCGATGTGCCCTCGCCCTCGATCCGTGCGCCCATGCGCCGCAGGCAATGGACGAGATCGACGATCTCCGGCTCGCGTGCCGCATTGGTGATGACTGTCGTGCCGCGCGCCAGGGTCGCCGCCAGCAGCGCATTCTCCGTAGCGCCCACGGAGACGAGCGGAAAATCTATCCGTGCGCCCTTCAGCCCGTTCCGTGCCTCGGCATGGACATAGCCGTCCCTCAGGTCGAGGCTCGCCCCAAGGGCCTCCAGTGCCTTCAGATGCAGATCGACAGGCCGCGCCCCGATCGCGCAGCCGCCTGGAAGGGACACAACGGCCTGCCCATACCGCGCCACCAGCGGCCCGAGCACGAGAATGGAGGCGCGCATCTTGCGCACGATCTCATAATCCGCGGTGAGGTTGGTGATGTCGTGGGAGGAGAGCGCCAGAACCTGCCCGCCCTGCAACTGGGTCACTTCCGCGCCCAGCGATTGCAGCAGCGTCGTCATCGTGTGTATGTCCGAGAGCCGCGGCGCATTGGTGAGCGTCAGCGGCTCATCCGACAGCAGCGTCGCCGGCATCAGCGTAAGACAAGCGTTCTTAGCCCCCGCGATCGGGATGGCGCCGTTCAGCGGTGTCCCGCCAGTGATCAGGATCGAATCCATTGCTCGCCTCATTCCTGCCGGTCTGTGCCGGTTTGGTCGCTGTCCGCGTCCTGCGGGTTTTCCGTTTCCGACACAGCGCGCGCGCGGGCCTGCGCCTTGCGCCGGGCAAGGTTCGCCCTGAGCGCCGCGCGCAACCGCTCCTCGCGTTCCGTAGCGGCTTTGCCACCGCTTTTGCCACTGTTTTGCCGGGTCATGTGCCGTCTCTATCGCAGGCGTCGCAATCCGTCCAGTTTGGCCTTGCACCCCTGCGGATTTCCGACTAATCAGCCGGCGTCCACTCTGGGAAGCACAATATCCCCACCCGGACCGGTTTGCTGTGGTAGCTCAGTGGTAGAGCACTCCCTTGGTAAGGGAGAGGTCGAGAGTTCAATCCTCTCTCACAGCACCATTAAATTTGCCTGAATTTTCATAGCGATCTTGAACCACAGCGCAGGGCTGATGCGGCCGATGCCGGCGCTATCCCGCTCCTGCAAAATCATGGCCGTGGTCGAGCGGGCCGCAGGTTCTTTGTACTCAAGCCATGCCGGGCGGACTTCTGATTGGCGCTTGAAATTTGGCAGGGCGGCAGGAAGCAACATGTGACCGACAGGTCTGGTGACCAAGGATCGCAGGGACTGGAGCGGGTGGTAGGCCCGGAGGGACTCGAACCCCCAACCAAGGCGTTATGAGCGCCCTGCTCTAACCATTGAGCTACAGGCCCGCCACGCTCTGCCTAGGTGGCGGGCCCGTCCGGGTCAAGGGGGAAGGAGGGCTCCTGCGCGCCCTCCACCAGTTCATTGCACGACGATGTTGCGGAAGTTGTCGCTGGCGGAACTGTCGATCACCGCCTTGGAAATGGTCAGCACGATCGAATCCGGTCCAATCATTTCCACACCGTTGGTGACACGGAAGCTCGAGCCGTCTTCCCCATAGACCACGATGAAAGGAAGCTTGCCGTCCACCGCCTCGGGGGAATAGGTCACGCGACCGACCGGAATTCCTTCCTTTGAAAGAACCGGCCAACCCGCGTAGGGGCCGGGGGCCGCGCTGTCGGCGGCGGAAACGGCATTCTGGCTTGTGCCCTGCGCGAAGGCGGCACCACTCAGGCCGAGCGCCAGCAGGGCGCCAAAAACTGCGGATTTTCCATTCAGGATCATCTTATCCTCCGAAAAAAGTTGCTGCCGACAAACCCGCCCGGATGCTTCCCGGTTCCCGCAACCATCAACTGAGCCGAAAGCGTTGTGGAAAGCCCGCGTATCGTCTATCGGTCGCGCGGACGAATCTCGGAGGCGCAGATGACCACAGACCCGCAGAAGCGGAACGGTCTCACCTATGCTGAGGCAGGCGTGGATATCGCCGCTGGAAACGCGCTCGTCGAGCGGATCAAGCCCGCGGCGAAACGCACCAACAGGCCCGGCACCGTGGCGGGGCTGGGCGGGTTCGGCGCGCTGTTCGACCTGAAGGGCGCGGGCTACAGCGACCCCATTCTGGTCGCGGCGACGGATGGCGTGGGCACCAAGCTTCGCATCGCCATCGACACGGGCCGGGTGGATACCATCGGTATCGACCTCGTCGCCATGTGCGTGAACGACCTCGTCTGCCAGGGGGCGGAACCGTTGTTCTTCCTCGACTATTTCGCGACAGGAAAGCTGGAGCTGGACGCTGCGACCCGCATCATCGAAGGCATCGCCGAGGGCTGTGCCGCCTCCGGTTGTGCGCTGATCGGCGGAGAGACGGCGGAGATGCCGGGCATGTATCACGGCGGCGACTTTGATCTTGCCGGTTTCGCCGTGGGAGCGATGGAGCGGGGCGATGACCTGCCGCAGGGGGTGAGGGAGGGCGATGTCCTGCTCGGTCTCGCCTCCTCGGGCGTGCATTCGAACGGCTACTCGCTGGTCCGCCGGGTGGTGGAGATGTCCGGGCTGGGCTGGGATGCGCCGTCGCCGTTTGGCGAGGGCACGCTTGGGGATGCGTTGCTGACCCCGACGCGTCTCTATGTGAAGCAGGTTCTTGCTGCGCGGAAGGCGGGCGGTCTTCATGCCGCGGCGCATATCACCGGCGGCGGCATCACGGAAAACCTGCCCCGCGTGCTTCCCGAAGGTCTGGGCGCGGAGATCGATCTTGCCGCATGGACGCTGCCGCCGGTGTTCCGCTGGCTGTCGGACGTGTCCGGTATGGAGCGGGAGGAGCTTCTGCGCACCTTCAACAGCGGCATCGGCATGATCCTCGCCGTGGCCGCCGACCGGGCGGAGGCATTGACCGCGTTGCTGGAGGGAGAGGGCGAAGCCGTCTTCCGTCTCGGCACGGTCACCGCGGGCGAGGGCGTGAGCTACCGGGGCGCGCTGGCGTGAAACGGGTCGCGATCCTCGTCTCTGGCGGGGGGTCCAACATGGTGGCCCTTGTGCGCAGCATGACGGGGGATCACCCGGCGCGGCCCGTGCTGGTCGCGTCCAACGATCCGGGAGCACAGGGACTGCTGCGTGCGGCGGAGCTTGGCGTGCCCACGGCTGCCGTGGATCACCGGCCTTTCAAGGGAGATCGGTCGGCGTTCGAGGCGGAACTCCTCCGGCCTCTTCTCGCGACGGAGCCGGATATCCTGTGCCTTGCAGGTTTCATGCGGGTGCTGACGCCTGACTTCGTGGCGCGGTTCGAGGGGAGGATGCTCAACATCCATCCCTCGCTCCTGCCGAAGTATCCCGGCCTCCACACCCATGCGCGCGCCATTGCGGCGGGAGATCAGGAAGCAGGTTGCACCGTTCATGAAGTGACGGCTGTGCTGGATAACGGCCCGATACTTGGTCAGGCGCGCGTTCCCGTTCTGCCGGGCGATACGCCGGAGGCGCTGGCGGGCCGTGTCCTCGGTCAGGAGCATATTCTCTACCCGGCGGTGCTGCGGCGTTATGCGGCGGGCGACCGCTCTCCGATAATGCTGGCGGAGACGTCGGAAAGGCTCTGACCGCCGTCGCCCAAGCATAAATCTTTCCGGGACTTTTCTTTCCGCCGGCTTTTCCCTATGACGGGACAGTCAAATTTTCGCGATGGCAGAGTCCTTGCCCGAAACCACTGTAAAGACACTCACCACTTCCGAAGAACTGGCCGCTTTCTGCGACCGGGCGAAGGGGCAACCCTATATCGCCATCGATACGGAATTCCTGCGTGAGCGAACGTATTATTCGAAGCTCTGCCTCGTCCAGCTGGCGCTGCCCGGAAAGACCGGGGAGGCGGTGCTGGTAGACCCCATCGCGGGCGAAGTGTCGATGGAGCCGCTTTACGACCTTTTCCGTGACGAGAGCATCGTGAAGGTGTTTCACGCCGCGCGGCAGGATCTGGAGATATTCTTCGTTCAGGGCAATGTTCTGCCGAAACCCCTGTTCGATACGCAGGTTGCCGCGATGGTCTGCGGTTTCGGCGAGCAGGTCGCCTACGAGACGCTGGTGCGCAAGATCGCGCATGAGTCGCTCGACAAGACCTCCCGCTTCACCGACTGGTCCCGCCGCCCGCTGACGCCTGCGCAGAAGACCTATGCGATCGCGGATGTGACCCACCTCCGGGTCATTTACGAGGTGTTGGCGCAGCAGCTTGCCGATACGGGCCGGCAGAAATGGGTGGAGGAGGAGATCGCCGTTCTTCTTGACCCCGAAACCTATGTCGTGCGGCCGGAGGAGGCTTGGCACCGGGTCAAGACCCGGACGAATTCGGGCCGTTTTCTTGCTGTCGTGCGCGAGCTTGCGCGATTCCGGGAGGAATATGCTCAGGGCCACAATGTTCCCAGATCGCGTGTTTACAAGGATGACGCGCTTCTGGAACTCGCCTCCACCAAACCGACGACTGCCGAAGAACTGGGCCGCTCCCGCCTGCTGCAGCGCGAAGCGCGGCGGGGCGAGGTGGCGGAGGGAATTCTGGCTTCGGTGCGTCAGGGGCTGACGCGAAAGCCCGAAGACCTTCCGCATGTCGAGGAGAGCCGGGAGCAGCTCAACGTCAATCCGGCGCTGGCCGATCTGCTTCGGGTTCTGGTGAAGGCCAAGGCGGAGGATGCCGGCGTCGCGCAGAAGCTCATTGCCACCGCGGCCGATCTCGATGCGATTGCGGCCGGGCGTCGCGATGTGCCGGCACTCAAGGGTTGGCGAAACGAAGTCTTCGGCGAAGATGCCCTTCGGCTATGCCGTGGAGAAATCGCGCTGACGGCTCGCGGCCAGAATGTCAGGGTAATTTCCTTGAAAGAGTGACGTCTTGCGCAAGATTTATTACGGTACGTCATTATAATTTCATGGAACTGTGACACATATACATCGGCATGTCGCAGTTTATTACGAAAATCGGCAAAAGTGAGCGATTCTGGGCCAAAAACGGCCAAATAAACGTTTAGAAATCCGTCGCTTCATAGAAAATACTCACGCTCGCGTGAGCCCCCCTTTGAAACCGCTTTCTGCGGCGATAGATGGCACGGCAACGATCGGACATAAACCCGGTCGGACGCCGCCTCAGCGCGGTTCGAGGAGATGGAGTATATCTTATGAAAAAACTTGCTCTTGCAGCTCTGGTTAGCGCCGTCGCCGCCCCGGCGGCCTTCGCTGGCAACATGGTCGCCCCGGTTATCGAGCCGGCGCCGGCTCCCGTCACCTATGTGGCCCCCATTGCTTCCCCGTGGACCGGCTTCTACGGCGGTGCTCAGGTTGGCTACGGTGATTTCTCGGCCGGTCGCGGCTGGGGTGACTCCGACGGCGCGGTCTACGGTCTGCACGCCGGTTACAACTACGGCTTCACCAATGGCTGGGTTGTCGGCGGTGAACTCACCTATGACTTCTCCGACGTGAGCGGCACCAATGCCGACCGGAGCAGCATCGACCAGGGCGACAGCTATGCCGCCAAACTGAAAGTCGGTTACGCTCCCGCCAACTGGCTGTTCTACGGCACCGCCGGCTGGTCGCGCACTGAGTTCACGGTCGGCCGTGACGACTACAAGGACAACGGCTGGGTCGCCGGTGTGGGCGCGGACTACCTCTACGACACCAACTGGGTCGTCGGCGTGGAAGCTCTCTACCACGACTACAGCGACTTCGACGGCAGCCGCGTTGATATCGACGGCTACACGCTGAAAGCGAAGCTGTCCTACAAGTTCTGATCCTGACGGGTCGAACGGAAAAGGCGGGCTTTGTGCCCGCCTTTTTTATTGCCGGTTCACGCAGCGATACGCGCGGCAAACGTCAGAAGCCGCCCGAGGGCCTCCTCGAAAGCCGGGTCGGGAATCGTCATCGCCACCCGCAGATGCCCCGCCGCCGCTGCACCGAAGCTCTCCCCCGGCATGACGGCGATGCGCTCCTCGTCCAGAAGCCGCCCGGCAAAGTCGTTGCCCGAAAGCCCGGTCGCGCGGATGTCCAGCATCAGATACATCGCACCTGAGGAGGGGACGAGCCGCACTACGTTCTGACCCGCGATGAGATGCGTGGCGATGTCCCTGCGTCTGCGGAACGGCTCCGCGATCCGCGATTCGAATTCCGGCCCGAGGCGCAGCGCGTGAAGCGCCGCATCCTGCACGAAGGGGGCAACGCCATAGGTCGTGTTGGTGGCGAGAACCGCCAGCGCCTCGATCACCTCCGGCTCGGCCACCACCCAGCCCAGCCGCGAGCCGGTCATCGCATGGCTTTTCGACATGGAGCCGACCACCAGCACCCGCTCCCGAATCGCGGCAAGCGCGCGGGGCGAGAGATGCTCGCCCTCCCAGATCTGGGTGTCATAGACCTCGTCCGAGATCAGCCACAGATCGGCATCCGTGACCGCCTGCGCGATTCCTTCCAGCGTGGGCCGGTCATAGACGACGCCGGTCGGGTTGTTCGGCGTGTTGATGAGCAGCGTCCTTGCGCCATCCGCCCGCGCAAGGATGTCCTCCGCTTTCGGCTGAAAGGCGTCGCGGGAGCGGGTCGGGACCGGCACCGGAACACCGCCTGCCGCCCGGATCGTGCCGGGATAGGTGGCATAATAGGGATCGGCGTGCAACGCGCGATCCCCCTTGTCGAGCAGTGCCATATGCGCGGCAAAGAGCGCGGCCTGCCCGCCCGGCGTGATGATGACGTTCTCCGGCCCGGTCGGAACGCCCGTCCGCGCGGCGACCCGCGCCGCCACTTCCGCCCGCAGCTCGGGATTGCCCGGACCGAAGGCGTAGCCGGTGTTTCCGGCGCGCGTGCTCTGGTGCATCGCCTCCAGAATCACCGGGTCGGTCTTGGTGTCATGCTCTCCGATGGTGAGCGACAACACCCGCTCCCCGCGCGCGAGAAGCTCCCGTGTGCGGTAGTAGATCTCCCAGCCGTCGGCACCGGCGGCGGTGATCGCCTCAATCCTTGGGGAAATCCTCATGGTCAGCGGCTGACAAGCACCGAGCATTGTGCATGGCGGACGACGCGTGCCGCGGTCGAGCCGATGAAGTAGGTGCTGAACCCCGGCTTGTGGGATGCGATCATGATGAGGTCGGAGCCATGTTCCTCCGCCGCGGCCATGATCTCTGCCGCCGCGCCGCCCACGCGGATCTCCGGCACGACGCCTTCGTAGCCCGCAAGCAGGTCGTGCATGTCCTTCTCGGCGCGGCCGCTCTGGTTCATGAACAGATCGGGCGGGATTTCAGCCGTGACATAGGCGGGAATCGGCTCGACCACGTTCACCGCACGGATGGTGCCGCCGGGTTCCAGAAGCTGTTTCGCCCGGTCCAGCAGCGCCTTTGCGGCATCTCCGTGATCGAGGGCAATGGCGACGAGAATGGATTTATACATGTCTTCCTCCAACAGGATAACGGGATGCTAGCAGCGCCCCGGCGGACCCGCTAGCGGAAGCTCGTGCTTGCGGAGGGGGCTGCCAGTGATTAGCTTGGACGCAACACGTTACCCGGAGGGCGTAAAATGACGCCCATGCGTCCACAGGCTGCGGGCGCGATCCCTGTAGAGGTCGAACCGACCGCCGCCAAGACCCCCGAGACGGGCGAGCTTTATGCCGCGCTCGACCTTGGAACCAACAGCTGTCGGATGCTGGTGGCCGAACCGCGCGGCAACCAGTTCCATGTCATCGACAGCTTTTCGAAAGCGGTTCAGCTGGGCATGGGGCTTGAAGCCTCCGGCCGGTTGTCGCGCGCCTCGATGGCGCGCACCGTTCAGGCGATGCGCATCTGTCAGCGCAAGCTGGAGACGCACCGCGTCCGCAAGATGCGGCTGGTCGCGACCGAGGCTTGCCGGCGTGCCCGCAACGGGCGGGAGCTTCTGCGGCAGATCCGGGCGGAAACGGGTCTCAGCCTCGAAATAATCCCGCCGGAGGAGGAAGCGCGGCTTGCCGTCATCTCCTGCGCGCCGCTCGTGTCACACCGGACGGAGCAGTTGCTGGTCGTGGATATCGGCGGCGGCTCGACGGAGCTTGTCTGGATCGACTTGTCGCAGGTGCCGCGGGCGGACAGGCCCGCCGCCATCATGCGGCTTCACCGGGGCTTCAATGCGCCGCAGCGGGGTCCGGCGGCCAAGGTGGTGGACTGGATTTCCGTGCCGCTCGGCGTGGCGACCCTCCGCGACCAGTTCGAGGATGTGGAAGACGATGCTGCCCGCTTCGCCCTGATGAGCTGGCATTTCGAGGAGAACCTGGCGAGCTTTTCTCCCTATAACGCGGAAAATCCGCGCGCGGGGTTCCAGATCATCGGCACGTCCGGGACGGTCACGACGGTTGCCGCTTCTTTCCTTGGACTGCGCCGGTATGACAGGAACAAGGTCGATGGGCTGAGGATGACCTCTGCCCAGATCGATTCGGTTATTCGCAACTACCTGACGCTCGGCCCCGAGGGGCGGCGGGCGGATCCGCGCATCGGGCGCGACCGCCACGCGCTCATCATGTCCGGCTCCGCCATCCTGCAGGCGCTGATGCGCGTCTGGCCGACGGACCGGCTGTCCGTCGCGGATCGCGGTCTGAGGGAGGGGTTGCTCTACGCCCAGATGTCGGCCGACGGCGTGCTGACGGACGGCTTCTGACGAGGAAGAACATGACGACGGAAAAGGGAACATCCGGCCGCGGCCAGCGCGAGCTTCGCGTTCGGGTCAAGACCGCCAAGGGGCGCAAGCTCTCCTCCACTCTCTGGCTGGAGCGGCAGTTGAACGACCCCTACGTGCAACGCGCCCGGCGGGAAGGCTACCGCGGGCGCGCAGCGTTCAAGATTCTGGAGCTGGACGACAAGTTCCACTTCCTCGTGCCCGGTGCGCGGGTGGTGGACCTCGGCTGTGCGCCGGGCGGGTGGAGCCAGGTGGCGGTGGCGCGGGTGAACGCGCTCGGCGATCGCGGGGGGAAGAAGCAGGGCACCGTCCTCGGCGTCGATCTGCAGGAGGTGGAACCCATTGCGGGGGTGGAGCTGCACCAGCTCGACTTCCTTTCCGATGGGGCGGACGATGTGGTGCGGAGCTGGCTCGGGGGCAAGGCGGATGTGGTCATGTCGGATATGGCGGCAGCCTCGTCTGGGCACAAGCAGACCGATCACCTGCGCATCATGGCGCTCTGCGAGGCCGCGGCCTATTTCGCCTTCGACGTGCTGGAGGAGGGCGGCACCTTCGTCGCCAAGGTTCTCGCCGGCGGGGCGGAAGCGGATTTGCAGCAGTTGCTGAAGCAGAACTTCCGCAAGGTCGCCCATGTGAAGCCACCGGCCAGCCGGTCGGACAGTTCGGAGAAGTTTGTCGTGGCGACGGGCTTCCGCGGCGCTTC
Source organism: Haematobacter sp. (assembly GCF_032102465.1). NCBI lineage: Bacteria > Pseudomonadati > Pseudomonadota > Alphaproteobacteria > Rhodobacterales > Paracoccaceae > Haematobacter > Haematobacter sp. Next base: position 60,794 of record NZ_DAMDHB010000003.1, read on the forward strand.
ACGGCGCACGGACGAGACTGGTACGGACGAGACTGGCGCGGCGGAAAGGGACGTAGCGGAGAGGGACACGGCGGGGGACGAGTAACCCCGGTCGGGACGAGCGCCTCCCGTTCACGTTTCGGTTGACGACAAGTTTATTGCTACATGGTCCCGACTGAGCCATCCTCCCTTGTGGAGACAGGACAGAGTGGAGGCTGGAATGTTCTCGCAATTCGAGAGGGGACATGTGGAGAACGTGATGGCGGTCGCCGCATCGGGCGACGCCGCGCGATCTCCGGTTGCGGCTTCCTGGCGCCGCTCCCTCGTTCATCACAAGCTGGATCCGGCGGAAAGTCATGCTGTGGGCCGTCTGGAAAACGCGGCGCTCCGTTACCGGAGGGAGCGGGTCGGCCCGCTCCTGCGGATCGCCGCACCCGTGCTGGACCGTCTGGCGGGGGCCGCGCTCGATGCGGGCTGCGCCGTGTTGCTGACAGATGGCGACGGGCTGGTGATCGACGATCGAACCCGCAGTTCGGATCAGGCGTGGTTCTCCGGCGCAGGTCTGGTCGCCGGCGCCAACTGGAGCGAGTCGGAGGAGGGGACGAACGGGATCGGCACCTGCCTTGCGGAACGCCGCCCCGTCATCATCCATCGCGCCCAGCATTTCCGCGCGACCCATACGCAGCTCTCCTGCATGGGCGCGCCCGTCTTCGGCCCGGAGGGGCAGCTTACCGCTGTGATCGACGTATCTTCCGTCCGGGGGGACCTGACGGAGGGCCATGCGCGGCTCGTCTCGCTGGCCGTCGTCGATGCCGCGCGACGGATAGAGCGCGAACTGTTCCGGGCAGCCTTCGTCACCGCCCGGATCCTGACGCTGGAGGGGCGTGACACCACCGGCCCGATCCTGTTCGCGGTTGACCGGGATGACCTGATCCTGGGTGCGACGCGCGCGGCACGGCGGAGCTTTGGCCTGACGGAGGAGGACATCCTTGCCCGGCGCCCCGCCAGCGACATTCTGGGGGAGGACAGCCCCGGCGGACTGGATGAGGCGGCACGGTCGGAGATGCTGCGGGCATTGCACCGCGCCGGGGGCAATGTCTCTGCCGCAGCGCGGGAACTGGGTATCGGACGGGCGACCTTCTATCGCAAGATGAAGCAACTCGGCGTGCAGGTTTCCTGAGGACTTCGCTGCGCAACTGTATCGCGGGTGAGACAGTTGCAGGCGCAGCATGGCACGGCGGGGGCTTCATCGCGCATCCGAATGTCTAAACTCTCCTTCAGACGGCCCGAGGAGGGGCCGACGAACAGGAGGAAATCATGGCAGACACCCAGACCCATTCGGAGCAGCATCACAAGTCTCCGTTCAAGAAGCGCTATGAAAACTACATCGGTGGAGAGTGGGTCGCGCCGAAGTCGGGTCGCTACATGGAGAATATCTCGCCGATGACCGGCAAGGTCGTCTGCGAAGTTGCCCGGTCGGACGGCAAGGATATCGAAGCTGCCCTCGACGCCGCGCACAAGGCGAAGGATGCCTGGGGCCGCACTTCGCCCACCGAACGGTCCAACATCCTGCTGAAGATCGCCGACCGGATCGAGCAGAACGTTGAGACCATCGCCACGGCAGAGACCTGGGACAACGGCAAGCCGCTGCGCGAGACGATGGCCGCAGACATTCCGCTGACGGCGGATCACTTCCGCTATTTCGCGGGCTGCATCCGGGCGCAGGAAGGCACGATCTCCCAGATCGACAATGACACCGTCGCCTACCACTTCCACGAGCCGCTGGGCGTTGTCGGCCAGATCATCCCGTGGAACTTCCCGATCCTGATGGGTGCATGGAAGCTTGCCCCCGCGCTGGCCGCCGGGAACTGCGTGGTGCTGAAACCGGCAGAGCAGACGCCGGCCTCCATCATGGTGCTGTTCGAGATCATCGGCGATCTGCTGCCTCCGGGCGTGGTCAACATCGTCAACGGGCTGGGGACGGAGGCGGGCAAGCCGCTCGCGGAAAACCCGCGCATCGCCAAGATCGCCTTCACCGGCTCCACCGAGGTCGGCAAGCTCATCATGGGCTATGCCGCGCAGAACGTGACCAACATCACGCTGGAGCTGGGGGGCAAGTCGCCCAACATCTTCTTTGCCGACGTGATGGACGAGGACGATGGTTTTCTTGACAAGGCGCTGGAGGGCTTTGCCTTCTTCGCGCTGAACCAGGGGGAGGTCTGCACCTGTCCGTCCCGCGCGCTGGTGCACGAGTCCATCTACGACCGCTTCATGGAGAAGGCGCTGAAGCGTGTTCAGGCGATCACGCAGGACGACCCGCTGAACCCCTCCACCATGATCGGGGCGCAGGCTTCGGCCGAGCAGTACGAGAAGATCATGGGCTATCTCGACATCGGCAAGCGCGAGGGCGCGAAGGTGCTGACGGGGGGCGACGCGGCCAAGCTCGGCGGTGATCTGTCCAGCGGCTACTACATCCAGCCGACGGTCTTCGAGGGCAACAACAAGATGCGGGTCTTCCAGGAGGAGATCTTCGGGCCCGTCGTGTCCGTCACCACGTTCAAGACCGCGGATGAGGCGATCGAGATCGCCAACGACACGGTCTATGGTCTGGGCGCGGGCGTATGGAGCCGCGACGGGAACACCGCCTATCGCATGGGGCGTGCGATCCAGGCGGGCAGGGTGTGGACAAACTGCTACCACGTCTATCCGGCGGGCGCGGCCTTTGGCGGCTACAAGCAGTCCGGCATCGGGCGCGAAACGCACAAGATGATGCTCGACCATTATCAGGAAACCAAGAACATGCTGGTGAGCTACAGCGCCAGCAAGCTCGGCTTCTTCTGATCCCCTCCGGGCTTCCGGCGCGGCCGGGAGCCTGTTCCTCCATTCGGCGCGGACCGGCTTGGCCCGCTGCCGCAAGAGGGTTCCGGTCCGGGTGCCTTCCCCTCCACACCTTGATCGGCGCTGCGGACGGGCCGCCTTCCATGCGCGCCCGTCCGCCCCCCCATTTCCCAACCTGAGACGCCTCCGCGTCCCCCACGGCGTGGAGGTTTTTCATTGCCAAAGGAGACGTCATGCAGAAGACCATGAAAGCCGCCGTCGTGCGGGAGTTCGGCAAGCCGCTCGTCATCGAGGAAGCAAAGGTGCCGGACGTGGCGCCGGGCACCGTGCTCGTCAAGATAGAGGCCTGCGGCGTCTGCCATACCGATCTCCACGCCGCGCATGGCGACTGGCCTGTAAAACCCAAGCCGCCGTTCATCCCGGGCCATGAGGGCGTCGGTCACGTGGTTGGCGTCGGCAAGGGCGTGACGGCCGTGAAGGAGGGGGACCGGGTGGGCGTGCCGTGGCTCTACACCGCCTGCGGTCATTGCGAGCACTGTCTGGGCGGCTGGGAGACGCTGTGCGAGTTGCAGCAGAACACCGGTTATTCCGTGAACGGCGGCTTTGCTGAATATGTGCTGGCCGATCCGAACTATCTTGGCCATCTGCCGAAGGAGGTGGGCTTCGTGGAGATCGCGCCCGTGCTCTGCGCCGGGGTGACCGTCTATAAGGGCCTGAAGATGACGGACACGCGCCCGGGCGAATGGGTGGTGATCTCCGGCATCGGCGGGCTGGGCCATATGGCTGTGCAATATGCCAAGGCGATGGGGCTGCATGTCGCGGCCGTCGATATCGACGACTCCAAGCTGAAACTCGCCCGCGAACTGGGGGCGGAGGTGACGGTCAACGCAAAGACCACCGATCCCGTGGCCGCCATCAAGAAGGAAATCGGCGGCGCGCATGGCGTTCTGGTGACGGCCGTGTCGCCCAAGGCGTTCGAGCAGGCGCTGAAATTCGCGCGCCGGGGCGGCACCATCGCGCTGAACGGCCTGCCGCCGGGGGATTTCCCGCTGCCCATCTTCGACATGGTGCTGGAGGGGATCACCGTACGCGGCTCGATCGTAGGCACCCGGCTCGATCTGGCGGAGTCGCTGGATTTCGCGGGGCGCGGGCTTGTGCACGCCCATACCTCCACCGCGAAGCTGGAGGAGGTGAACGACGTCTTTTCCCGGATGGAGAAGGGGCAGATCGACGGCCGCGTGGTGCTCGACTTCGCGTGAGGGGGAGGGGGCCGGCAGGCCCCTTCACTTCTTCGGCTTGGCCTTTACGGTGATCCAGTCCATCAGCGCCAGCAGAACGCCGGAAATCACGAAGACAAGGTGAATGATGACCATCCAGCGGATCTGCTCGGGCGAGGTCGAGGTGACATCCATGAACACCTTGAGCAGATGAATGCCGGAGATCGCCACGATGGAGGCTATGAGCTTCAGCTTGAGGCCAGAGAAATCGACCGTCCCCTGCCATTCGGGGCGGTCCTCATGTCCGTCCATGTTCATCTTGGAGACGAAGTTCTCGTAGCCCGAGAAGATCACGATCAGGACGAGGTTCCCGGCCAGCGTCAGGTCTATCAGCGCCAGCGTCCCGAGGATCACGTCATACTGCGTGATATGACCGATATCCGAGAACAGGTGGATGAGTTCCTTCACGAACCCCCACAGGAGCAGCAGCAGGGCACCGACCAGACCGATATACATCGGCGCCATCAGCCAGCGGCTGGCGAACAGACCGCGTTCGATAAGCTTTTCCATGCCTCACGGGCCTCCGGGTTGGGACTGGCTCCTGTCCGATGCCCGAGCCGCCCCGTCGCCGTCAAGAGATCCGAAGGGTCAGGGGATGATGCGGGTGTATTTCGTGCCCGCGAGGGTCGCGCCGACCAGCAGCCCCGCCTGTCCGAAGACCAGCGCGATGACCGGCGCCAGCGCCGTGGTCGTGTCGAGGCCGAGGTTGCCGCCCTGATCGAAAACCGCGTATTTGAGGTCCGCGCCCGCGGCCCAGCCCTCTCCCGCGCGGAACTGGCCGAGCGACTGCTCCGTCATGAAGAACAGGGCGTGGGCATATTGCTGTGCGCCGATCTGCAACCCGGCCGACACCTTGGTGGCGGAGTAGTAGTCCACCGTCACGTCGTTGATGCGAAGCGCGCCCTGACCGTAGGCACCGCCGAAGCCGAAGCCCGCCTCCGTTATCAGGGGGATGTAGAGCACACCCTGCGCCTTGGCGGCGAGATCGACCGTGCCGGGATAGCGGCTGAACAGGAAGTCGCGTGTCGCGTCCACGCGGGCATCGATGCGTTGGGCATTGGCCGTGCCCACCCCGTTCCCGCAGGCCGCCGTGAGGCCAAGCGCCGCGCCGCCCGTCGCGATGAAGAAGCCCCTGCGGGAAATCTGGACCATCTGCTGCCCCTTTCGAGAACCGTTGACCGGCGTTGGTTGTCTCGGCCCGCCGCAAATGCGGCGCTCCGGTTGGGCCGGAAGGCTATCCTGCGAGACAGGGCTTGTCACCCCTGCCGCCGCATCGGCCGCGATCGGGAGGAATCACAACCCCGTCAGGCGGCAGGGCCGCCCGGTTGCGCCCCTTCCCCGGTCAAAAGCTCGGCGCAAGCAGGCGCGCGACGCGCGGGGCGAAATAGGTCAGGATGCCGTGGCAACCCGCGCGCTTGAAGGCCATCAGGCTCTCCACCACCACCTTGTCGCCGTCCAGCCAGCCGTTGCGGATCGCGCCCTCCAGCATCGCGTATTCGCCCGACACCTGATAGGCGAAGGTCGGCACGCCGAAACGGTCGCGGACGCGGCGGCAGATGTCGAGATAGGGCATCCCCGGCTTCACCATCACCATGTCCGCGCCCTCCGCCAGGTCGCGTTCGACAAGGCGGAGGGCCTCCTCCGCATTGGCGGGGTTCATCTGGTAGGTCTTCTTGTCGCCCACCAGCCGCCCCGAGGCGCCCACCGCATCGCGGAACGGGCCGTAGAAGGCCGAGGCGTATTTCGCGGAATAGGACAGGATCGCCACGTCCTGATGGCCCGCGGTCTCCAGCGCCGCCCGCATCGCCCCGATCCGGCCATCCATCATGTCGGAAGGGCCGAGGATATCCGCCCCGGCATCCGCCTGCGCCAGCGCCATCTTCACCAGCGCCTCGACCGTCTCGTCGTTGACGATGATACCGTCCTTCACGAAGCCATCGTGCCCGTTCGCATTGTAGGGGTCGAGCGCGATATCCGTCATGATGGCGATTTCCGGCACCTCCGCCTTGATCGCCCGGATCGCGCGGTTGACGAGGTTCTCGTCGCTCCACGCTTCCTCGCAGGTTTCCGTGCGGCGATCGGCATCGGTGTAGGGAAAGAGGCACAGCGCCGGGATGCCGAGCGTTGCCGCCTCCTCCGCCGCCCGCACGGCGCGGTCGATGGAGAGCCTCTCCACCCCCGGCATGGAGGCGATGGGCTCCGCCACGTCGTAGCCGTCGCGCAGAAAGATCGGCCAGATCAGGTCGCCGACCGCCAGCGTATTCTCCTGCGCCAGAGACCGGATCTGCGCGGAGCGGCGAAGCCGGCGCAGGCGCGTGGCGGGATAGGCGGCGAGGGTGGCTGGCATGACGGCTCTCCTTCTGGCTGCGCCTTGCCTGCCACGGAGAACCGTCCATCTCAAGGGTAGGATTCGCGGCAACGCAGCGATACGGTGCGGCAACAGGCGAGAGGCGAGACCAAGCGACGTGCTGAACTGGTATTCCATGCTGGCCGGACTGATAGACGTCCGGTCGTTCTCCAGCCTGTGGTTCTGGGTGATGCTCGCCGTGATGTGGTTTCTCCTCGGGCAGCGGGTGGCCGGGGTGCCGGTGGATGTCATCGCTGCCGCCCATGCCGACCGGCCGGGCAGCATGGCGGAGCTGGAGGAAGTCTCGCGGCTCTCCGCCCTGCGGCTTGTGCGGCGCCATGCGGCCCTCGGGCTGCTGACCGTCGCGACCGCGTTCTTTCTGCTTTCCTCGCTGCTGATCGCGGGCTGGGGCTACGGGATCGAGCTGGGGCAGGCCTTGTTCCTGCTCATCCTGCCGCTGACGCTGGTGCGCGGGCTGGACCTTTGGACGGCGCAGCAAATCCTGTCTCGCGGGCTGGCGGGGGAGAATCTCCGCTCTGCTTTGTTCTGGCAGCGCTTCCGCGTCCAGTGCCTCGGGATCGTGTTCATTCTTGCCACGGCGCTCTGGGGAATGTGGCGGAACCTGACGGTCTCGGCCCTTGGCAGTTGACTTAGCCGCATGCGTGATTACCTCACCCGAAAATGGATGACATGACCCGCCCCAAAGGCCAGACAGTCACCCTCGGCGGCGCGCCGGAGGGGTTTGACGCACGCCTGCTCGCCCGTGAAGTCGAAAAGCAGAACCGTCCAGTGATCCATGTCGCCCGCGACGGCCGGCGGATGGAAGAGATGCGCCGCGCGCTGGCCTTCTTCGCCCCCGGTCTGCCGGTGCTCGACCTGCCCGCATGGGACTGCCTGCCTTATGACCGCGTTTCCCCCAACCCGGAGGTGACGGCGGCGCGCATGGCGACGCTGGCGGCGCTGGCGCGGGGCGTGCCGGGCAACTTCGTCCTGCTCACCACGCTCAACGCGGCGACGCAGCGGTTGCCGATGCGCGATCTGCTGCGCGATGCCTCCTTCAGCGCCAAGGTGGGGCAGCGGGTGGATGAGATGGCCTTGCGGGCCTACCTCGCCCGCATGGGGTTCACCCAAAGTCCCACGGTGACGGAGCCTGGGGATTTCGCGGTGCGGGGCGGCATCGTCGACATCTTCCCACCGGGGGACACCGGGCCGATCCGGCTCGATTTCTTCGGCGACGTTCTGGAAAGCGCGCGGCGCTTCGACCCCGCGACCCAGCGGACCACCGACAAGCTCGACCGGATCGCGCTTGCCCCCATGTCGGAAGTGGTGCTGGACGATGCCTCCATCACCCGGTTCCGTCAGAACTATCGGCTGGAATTCGGTGCGGGCGGGTCCGACGATCCGCTTTATGAGGCAGTGAGCGCCGGGCGGCGGCATCAGGGGATGGAACACTGGCTGCCGTTCTTCCACGAGCGGCTGGAAACGCTCTTCGACTACCTGCCGGATGCGGGCGTGATGCTCGACGATCAGGCGACGCCCACGCGGCTCGCCCGGTGGGAAGCGGTGGACGACGCCTATGATGCCCGTCGGGAGGCGATGGTGCAGAAGGGGCGGACGGACTCGGTCTACAAGCCCTGTCCGCCCGGCCTGCTCTATCTGGACGATGCCGCATGGGAGGCGGCGGTGGCGGGACACCGCGTCGTACAGCTCTCGCCGCTGCCGCAGGCGCCGGGGCCGGGCGTGGTGGATGCGGGCGGGCGCGTGGGCCGGAACTTCGCCCCCGAACGGCAACAGGAAAGCGTGAGCCTGTTCGGCGCGCTGGCCGATCACGTGCGGGCGCGGCGCAAGGACGGTCAGGTCATCATCGCCTCCTTCTCCGAAGGCCCGCGGGAGCGGCTGAAGGGGCTGCTGGAGGATCAGGGCCTGACCGCCTCCCGCGATGTGGAGGACATCCGCGACGTGCCGGAGGGCAAGGGCGGGCTGTTCCTTGCCGTCTGGCCGCTGGCGCAGGGGTTCGAAGCCCCGGGTCTCACCGTCATCTCCGAACAGGACGTGCTGGGCGACCGCATGGTGGGCCGCCCGAAGCGCAAGCGGAAGGCAGAGAACTTCCTGTCGGAGGCGCAGTCGCTCTCGCCCGGCGATCTGGTCGTGCATGTGGAGCACGGCGTGGGCCGCTACACCGGGCTGGAGACCATCACCGCGATGGGGGCGCCGCATGAATGCATCGCGCTCGAATATGCGGGCGGCGACCGACTGTTCCTGCCGGTGGAAAACATCGAACTCCTCTCCCGCTACGGGCATGAGGACGGTTTGCTCGACAAGCTGGGCGGCGGCGCCTGGCAGGCCAAGAAGGCGAAGTTGAAGGAGCGCATCCGCCAGATCGCCGAAAAGCTCATGCGCATCGCCGCCGAGCGCCACCTGCGTTCCGCCCCCGTCTATGACCCGCCGCATGGCATCTGGGAAAGCTTCGAGGCGCGCTTCCCCTATCAGGAGACGGAGGATCAGCTCTCCGCCATCGCCGATGTGATGCACGATCTGGAGGCCGGGGTGCCGATGGACCGGCTGGTGGTGGGCGATGTGGGCTTCGGCAAGACGGAGGTGGCGATCCGCGGGGCCTTTGCCGCGGTGCTGGGCGGTGGTCAGGTCGCGGTGATCTGCCCGACCACGCTGCTAGCCCGTCAGCATTACCGCAGTTTCGCCGACCGCTTCCGCGGCTTCCCCGTAACGGTGCGGCAACTGTCGCGGTTCGTCCCCGCCAAGGAAGCGGCGAAAACGCGGGAGGGGATGGCAGACGGGACGATCGACATCGTCGTCGGCACCCATGCGCTGCTTGCCAAGGGGGTCCGGTTCAAGAACCTCGGCCTTATGGTCATCGACGAGGAGCAGCATTTCGGCGTCTCCCACAAGGAGCGGCTGAAGGAGATGCGGACGGATGTCCACGTCCTGACGCTCACCGCGACGCCGATCCCGCGCACGCTGCAACTATCGCTCACGGGGGTGCGCGACCTGTCGATCATCGGCACCCCGCCGGTGGACCGGCTGGCCATCCGCACCTATGTGTCGGAGTTCGACGGGGTGACGATCCGGGAGGCGCTGCTGCGCGAACGCTATCGCGGCGGGCAGTCCTTCATCGTGGTTCCCCGCATCGCCGACCTGCCGGATATGGAGACGTTCCTGAAGGAGCACGTGCCGGAGGTGAATTATATCGTCGCCCACGGGCAGCTTGCGGCGGGCGATCTCGACCAGCGGATGAACGATTTCTACGACGGCAAGGCGGATGTGCTGCTGGCCACCACCATCGTTGAATCGGGGTTGGACATCCCCACCGCGAACACAATGGTCGTGCATCGGGCGGACATGTTCGGGCTGGCCCAGCTTTACCAGATCCGCGGACGGGTCGGCCGCTCCAAGACGCGGGCCTATTGCTTCCTGACGACGAAACCCCGCGCGCCGCTGACGCCGGCCGCGCAGAAGCGGCTGCGGCTGCTCGGGTCGCTGGACAGCCTCGGCGCGGGTTTCACGCTGGCGAGCCAGGATCTGGACCTGCGCGGCGCGGGCAACCTGCTGGGAGAGGAGCAGTCGGGCCACATCAAGGAAGTGGGCTATGAACTCTACCAGTCCATGCTTGAGGAAACGATCCAGAAGCTCCGCTCCGGCGAGATCGACGGGCTGACAGACGACGGAGACTGGTCGCCGCAGATCAACCTTGGCGTGCCCGTGCTGATCCCGGAGGACTATGTGCCGGATCTCGACGTGCGGCTGGGCCTCTATCGGCGGCTCTCCACGCTGACGACCAAGGTGGAACTGGAAGGCTTCGCAGCCGAGCTGATCGACCGGTTCGGTCCGCTGCCGAAGGAGGTGAATACACTCCTGCTCATCGTGCGAATCAAGGCGCTCTGCAAGCGTGCGGGAATCGCACGGCTGGACGGCGGGCCCAAGGGATGCACGGTGCAGTTCCACAAGGACAAGTTCGCTAATCCCGCCGGGCTGGTGGAATTCCTGCATGCCGAGGGAAATACCGCCCGGATCAAGGACAACAAGGTGGTCATCCTGCGCGACTGGTCGAAGGAGGGCGACAAGATCAAGGGCGCTTTCGCCATCGCCCGCGACCTTGCCCAGAAGGTCGTCGATGGGGAGAAGTCGCGCAAGCGTCCCGATACCCTCCCGGCGCCGGACGGCAAATCCCCCGGGAAGACCATCCCGGCACAACGCCGCCGGTGAGGCGGGCCGCCCCGCACCACCGGTGAGGGGAGGGCTGGCCTCGGGGGCATCGAGCCCTCTCGGCCAGCGCTGCCGCGGAAGAACCCTGCGGACCGTTACAGATGTCGGGGGAGGCCACGAGGGGTGAGCCGCTTTAAAGGGGAACGGGTCGAGGCTGGCGCGCGGTTGCGCCGCCTCAGGTCCATGTGCCGCCCGTAAATCAGACATGCCCACAATACGCCCGATGCGGTTCTCCGGCGTCGCGCCGAATGCGTCGGCGCGGGTCGCCATTGGCCGCGCCCCCGCCTGTACTCCGGGCGTTCAGCGCCCTGAAAGCTGCAACGACGCGCTTCCGATCCGCAAGGCGCTCTCTCGCCTGCCGGAGCGCGAACTCAATGATATCGGCGCCGCTCTGGCGATATAGGCGCGCTCGGGCCGCCAGCCAACCCGCAACCCCTGCGGGCTTGACGATTGCAGGCCCTTCCCCGAACAGGAAGCGCGCCTTGCGCATTCAGGTGAACACGCCACCCGCCGCTGCCTCGGCCATGCGCCAGCAGCGGCAGGGATGCGAGGCTCACTCCCCCGCGCGGGTGAGCAGATCGACTTCCTCTGGCTTCAGGTCGATCATCACCGCGCGGGCGAAGCTGGTGACCTGTTCCTCACGCGTTGCGGAGGCTATGGGCGCGGTGACGCCTTTCCGGGCGATCAGCCAGGCGAGCGCGACCTCCGCCGGCTGCGCGCCATGGGCCTCCGCCACGCGGTCAAGGGCGTCGAGAATACGCAGCCCCTTGGGCGTCAGGTAGGCCTTGGCCTTGCCGCCGCGCGCGCTCTGCCCAAGGTCGGCCTCGCTGCGATACTTGCCGCTGAGGAAACCGGAGGCCAGCGCATAGTAGCAGACCACGCCGATATCCTCCGCGATGCACAGATCGCGGAGCGGGCCGTCAAACTTCTCCCGGTCGTAGAGGTTGTACTCCGGCTGGAGCACGCCGTAACGCGGCAGACCTTCCGCCGCCGCCACGTCCAGCGCGGCCCGCAGCTGACCTGCGTCGAAGTTGGAACAGCCGATGGCGCCGATCTTGCCCGCTTTCAGCAGGCGGGAATAAGCCTCCAGCGTCTCTTCATGCGGGGTCGAATCGGGAAAGTGGGAGAAGTAGAGGTCGATGCGCTCCACCTGCAACCGGCGGAGCGAATCCTCCACGGCCTCCATGATCCAGGCCGCGCCAAGCCCCTTGTGGCCCGGCTTTCCCATGTCGGAGCCGACCTTGGTGAAGATCTTCACCCTGTCACGCAGGCCGGGGCGGGTCTGAAGCCAGCGTCCGACGATCGTCTCCGATTCGCCGCCCTGATTGCCCTCGGCCCAGCGGGAATAGACATCGGCTGTGTCGATGGCGTTGAAACCATGATCCACGAAGGCATCGAGAACGCGGAAGCTCTGCGCCTCGTCGATGGTCCAGCCGAAAACGTTGCCACCGAAAACGAGCGGCGCGATGTCGATGCCGGTCCGGCCGAGCGGTCTGGTCTGCATGGGATGTCCTTTCCTTGATCCATCGCAGCAGACACCCAAGGGGGGAGGAGATCCACCCCTAACAGGCTGCTGAAAAAGTCCCGAAATATCACGCCTGTGAGCCGGAAATCGGAAAATCGGCCCGGGAACGTCCGGAAATATATAGATTTCCGGCTGGATTTCGTCAGATGGCGAACGATTTCCGCTCCAACACAGGCCAAAAAGCATTCCGCGGTTGCCCTGGAATGGAGATCTTCACCGCATTGTTGAGGAACGCCCCCGGGAACTGCCAGCTTTGGCGCGTGACCGCACAGATGTTCTGGCTTTCAACGCGAGCGCGGGGAGATGCCCGACTTTTTCAGCAGCCTGCCAGGGGCGAGTTGCGCCGGGAGGGGGTTCCCCCGCTATCATGCGATGAGCGCGGGATGGCCGGAAAGAGAGGCCCCCTCGCTCCGGCCCGCTCATCTGCAGTCATCCCTGCGGGAGACAGTTATCCGGGAGCACCGCAGGTGCGCCGCAGCAGCGTGATCCCGCAGGATTTCAGCCGACCCGTCGTCTTCGCACCCGCGACCGCGGTGTCAGCCGTTGCCGCGGCGCACGAACAGCCCCGCATCCTCCGCCGCGCGACGGAGCGCGCGCGATTTGTTCACCGTCTCCATCCATTCGGACTCAGGGTCGCTGTCGAAGACCACGCCGCCCCCCGCCTGAACATAGAGCTTCTGGTCCTTCAGCACCCCGGTGCGGAGCGCGATGCACATATCCATCTCGCCATTGGCGGAGAAATAGCCGACACCGCCGCCATAGACGCCGCGTTTCTCCGGCTCCAGCTCGTCGATGATCTGCATCGCCCGCACCTTCGGCGCGCCGGAGACGGTGCCTGCGGGCAGCCCCGCCAGAAGGGCGGAAAGCGCATCCTGACCCTCCGCCAGCTGACCCACTACGTTGGAGACGATGTGCATGACGTGGCTGTAGCGCTCGATGGTGAATTTCTCCGTCGGATGGACGGTGCCCACCCGCGCCACGCGGCCCACGTCGTTCCGGCCAAGATCGAGCAGCATCAGATGCTCCGCCCGCTCCTTCGGGTCGGCGAGCAGATCGGCTTCGAGCGCGCGGTCCTCCTCCGGCGTGGCACCACGGGGGCGGGTGCCGGCGATGGGGCGGACGGTCACCTCCCCATCCCGGAGACGGACGAGAATCTCCGGGCTGGCCCCGATGATCTGGAAACCGCCGAAGTTGAAGAAGAACATGAAGGGCGAGGGGTTGGTGCGCCGCAGGCTCCGGTAAAGCGCAAAGGGCGGCAGGCGGAAATCCTGCGTCCAGCGCTGCGCCGGGACCACCTGAAAGATGTCGCCCGCACGGATGTATTCCTTGGCCTTCTCCACGGCGGCCTTGTAGCCCTCCTTGGTGAAGTTGGAGCGGGGTTCGCCCACGGGGGCCGTCTCGTGCAATACCCGGTTGTCACCCTCCACGCTGCGGTCGAGGTCGCGGAGCGCGTCCATCACCCGCTCCGCCGCCTGCGCATAGGCGGCCCGCGCGCTCAGCCCGGAGGAGACCCATGCGGGCGAGACGAGCGTCACCTCCCCCTTCACCCCGTCCAGAACGGCAATGACGGAGGGGCGGATCATCACCGCATCCGGGGCGCCGATCGGGTCGGGGCCGGGGGTGCCGAGTTTCTCCACCAGCCGGATCATGTCGTAGCCAAGATAGCCGAACAGGCCGCAGGCGATCGCGGGGAGGTCGGCGGGCATCTCCACCCGCGATTCCTCGATGAGTGTGCGCAGCGTTTCCAGGGGGGAGCCGGGCAGATCCTCGAAGGCGGCCGGGTCGAAGCGCGCCTGCCGGTTGATGCGGCTTTCCTCTCCCCGGCAATCCCAGATCAGGTCAGGCTTCATCCCGATGACGGAGAACCGGCCACGGACCTCTCCTCCAGTCACGGATTCCAGCAGGAAGCTGTCGGCCCGCGCCTCGGCGAGCTTCAGCATCAACGAGACGGGCGTGTCCAGATCCGCGGCGAGCCGGGTATAGACGAGCTGGTTGCGGCCGGCGTTCCAGCCGGCCTCGAAAGCGTCGAAGGAGGGGATAAGCGCCACGTCTGCCTCACGGGAAGCGGGAATGCACGGAATTGATGACAGCCTGATTGAAGCTGATCTTCGCGTCCGAGTGCAATGCGGTGGAGAAATAGTCGAACATGTCCTGCGCCAGCGCCTGTCCGCCCTGCTGGGCCAGACCGTCATGCAGGGCGAGCACATCGGGATCGCTCGCATCCGGGGAATTCACGCTGTCGAGCTGTACAAGGGAGATCATCCCGTCGCCCTTCACCGTCTGCCGGGCGCCCGGTTGCAGGGCAAAGACCGCCTCCGTGAAGCCGGGGGGAGTGCCCTCCACCACGGAGTCGCGGCGGAGCGCCTCCACCTTCGCGGCGGGGTGGCCAAGCGCGGTGATCGCCTCGCCAGCCGCGAGACGGCTCTCCAGCGTCGCGGCCTCCGCCTCCAACGCCTTCTGAACGGCATCGTGACGCCAGTCTGCCGCCACACGATCCCGCACTTCGGCAAAGGGGATCGCCTGCGGGGGCAGGATCTCATCCATCCGCAGCACGGCGAGACCGCCATCGGAAAGCTGGATCAGGCGGGGGAAGTCGTTCTTCTGCACGGTGCGGGCCGCGTCACGGAACTCCGGATAGGCGGCGGGGCCGTCCTCCGAATCGGGGCGGAAGTCGATACGCCCTTCCTCCATGATCGTGTCGCGGGACAGCTCCTCCACCGTCGCGCCGCCGGCAATCAGGTCGTCGAACTTCGGGGTGTCTGCCGTGATCTGGCGGCGGGCCTCCTCCACGGCGACTTCGCCGCGAAGCTGGTCCCGCGCCTCGTCGAAGGTGATGTTCTGGGCTTCGAGGATGCCGTTCATCCAGTAGAGCGCCGGCCCGAAATCCGAGGGCAGCGGTCCGACCACGCCGGGAGCCGACAGCGCGAACACCTCGGCCCCCGCAGCGCCCAGTTCGGCCTCCGCCACATCGCCAAGGTCGATGTCCGCCGCCGTGATGCGGCGTTCCGCGAGCAGGCCGTCCCGCGTGATCTGTCCGGCATCGAGGCGCGCCTTTGCATCCTGAGCCTCAGCGTCTGAGCCGAAGACCATGCGCTCGACCAGCCGCCGTTCGGGCTGGACGAACTCCTCCTGCCGCTGGTCATAGGCGCTCCGCAGCGCGGCATCGCTCACCTCGACCGTCGGGGCGAGTGTATCGGGCGTTACCCAAGCGTAGCTGATGCGCCGCGCTTCGGGCAGCGTGTAGAGATCCTTGTGCGCGTCATACCATGCGGTGAGCTCGGCCTCTCCCGGCTCAGGCACCGGCGTGGAAAGGTTCGCGTCGGTCAGCGTGATATGCGTGGCGGAGCGCGTCTCCGCCAGATAACGCACGAGGGTGTCGGCAAAGGTGCCCGGCTCGGCCACGCCGCTGGCGATCGCCGTCTGCAATACACCGCGGGCGGCGTCGTCGCGGAGTGTGCGCTCGAACTCGGCCTCCGTGTAGCCGGCACGGCGCAGACCGTCGGCATAGGCGCGGCGGTCGAACTTGCCGTCCAGACCATGGAAGGCGGAGATGGCGAGCACCTGCCGCTGGACTTCCTGATCTCCGGCGGAAAGGCCGATCCGTTCCAGCTCCGCATCGATGAGCGCCCGCCCGACGAGCTGGTTGCGCACTGCCGCGTCCAGACCCATGGCCTGCGCGTCCCGCAGGGTGAGCGCCCGGCCCGACTGGGCGGAGAAGGTGCGGAGTTGCTGCTCCAGCGCGCGGGCATAGTCGTTGGCGGTCACGTCACGCCCGTTCACCGTGGCGACAGCCGTCGCCCCGCCGCCGAAATTGGTGACGCCGAACCCGCCCAGACCGAAGATGAGCAGCCCCATCAGCACCCAGATGGTGACGTTTGCCCCCTTGCTCCGAAACTTGGCCATGCGCGGAT
Organism: Haematobacter sp.; assembly: GCF_032102465.1. NCBI lineage: Bacteria > Pseudomonadati > Pseudomonadota > Alphaproteobacteria > Rhodobacterales > Paracoccaceae > Haematobacter > Haematobacter sp. Next base: position 76,892 of record NZ_DAMDHB010000003.1, read on the forward strand.
CCCTCTGCTGGTCCGGGGCTTCCTACGGCACGGAACGGGGCCGGGCAAGCATCACATGGCAACCTGCGACAACCGTCCGAACAACTCGCCGATACCCGCGCGGTCGATATTGGCGAAGGCGATGCGGAAGGCGCGTGCGCCGGAGGCATCGCCTTCGGGCATGAACATCGTGCCCGGCAGCAGCAATACGCCCGCCTCCCGCACCAGCCGCTGGGCCGCCTGATCGGAGGGCAGGGTGAAGGGATGCTCCACATAGGCGAAATAGGCGCCGCAGCCGAGAAGCTTCCATCCCTCCAGCCGGGGGAAGCCTTCCACGATGGCAGCGCGACGGTCGAGGATCTCCGCCCGTTCGCCCGCAACCCATTGTGCGAGGTTCCGCATGCCCCAGAGCGCGCCGCGCTGCCCGAGCTGGCCCGCGCAGATCGCCACGGTGTCGAGAAACTTCTCCGCCTCCGCCAACTGCCGCTCCGACGCGACGATGGCGCCGACGCGGTGGCCGGTCAGGCGGTATGCCTTGGAGAAGGAGTAGAGGTGGATGAGCGTGTCGTGCCAGTCGGGATCGGCGAACAGGTCGTGCGGCGCGCTGGAGCGGGCGTCGAAATCCCGGTAGGTCTCGTCCAGCACCAGCGCGATGCCCCGCGCCCGGGCAAGCTCGAAGAAGGCGCGGACAGTTTCGGGCGGATATTCCGCCCCGCCCGGATTGTTGGGCGAGACGAGCACGATGGCGCGCGTCCGGGGGGTGATGAGCCGCGCCGCGGCTTCGGCTTCCGGGATCAGCCCCGGGCCGGTCGCGAGCGGCACGGCAGCGACGCCCTGCATGTCGAGCCACATCTTGTGGTTGAAATACCACGGTGTCGGCAGGATTACCTCGTCCCCTTCGCCCGCGAGCGTGGACATGATGGCGGTGAATGCCTGATTGCAGCCCTGCGTGATGGCGACCTGCGCGGGCCGGATCTCTCCGCCATAGGCGGCGGACCATTGCGTCGCGATCTCCTCGCGCAACTCCGGCATGCCGAGCACGGGGCCGTAGAGATGGGCTGCGGGGTCGTTCAGCGAGGCCTCTGCGATGGCGCGGCGGAGCGGTTCCGGCGGAGGCTCCACCGGGGCTGCCTGGCTCACGTTGATGAGCGGACGGTCCGGCGGGAACTCCACGCCGAAGAGCCAGCGCCGGGCCTCCATCACCGGGGGAGGGAAGGTGGCGGCCATGCGGGGGTTCAGGGGGAGGGACATAGGGGCTCCGTCAGATGCGCGGTCAGATGTAGCGCCCGATGCGCCCTGCACGCAAGCGCGCCTGTCCGGCAGGGCCGCAACCGGGCGACTCCGGGGCTTTTGCCGGAAGGCACCTCGTGAGCGGCTGACATGTCTGCGAGCGGACCATATGCGAGCCGTTCGGTTGCCGGATGACCCGCGCCCCGGGCAGGAATTTCGGCCGGATCAAGGCACCGCCATGGGCCATGTCGCGGAGCTGCGCGGCTCCGGGCGATCACGCAGGCCCGGATGTTCTCGCTTCGGATTGTGGCCGGATGGCTGTGACCCCGGGGCACGGGTCCGCCTCTGCCTGATCGGCGCGCAGCTTCGGCGGCGCGGGGGACGCCCCCCGCGACCCCCGGTGTCGAGCGCGCGCCGAACATCCGTGCGTCTGCTCCAGCGGAGGGATCGCCATGCGACTCCCATCAGTTCGATCGACCGGGCTGACTTCCCCGCGCGGGCCATGCTAGGCAGACGGCGAGTCGCGACACCAGGGCAGGAGACGGCAGTGGGCTACGCTTACGACGACCAGAACATCTTTGCGAAGATCCTTCGGGGAGAAATCCCGAACAAGACGGTGCTCGAAACCGAACACACGCTCGCCTTCGCGGATATCCAGCCGCAGGCTCCGGTGCATGTGCTGGTGATCCCGAAAGGGCCGTACGCGAGCCTCGATCATTTCACGCAGGAAGCTTCCGATGCGGAGATCCTCGATTTCAACCGCACCATCGGCAAGGTCTGCGAGATGACGAAGGTCGAGACGAAGGACGGCGGCATGGGCTTTCGCGCGATCACCAACGCTGGCGTGCATGGCCATCAGGAAGTGCCCCATCTCCACGTGCATATTCTGGGCGGGCGACAACTGGGCCGGATGCTGCCCCGGGACTGAACCCGCCGGCGGGGCGGCGGCGCGTTGAGGTCTGTGCGGCCTCGGGGCCGGGCGGTCCTTTGCGCAGGATCCGGGTGGCGGGTCTGTGCCCCGACAGGCGATGGTGCGGAAAAAGGAGCCTGCCATGGTCCTGTTTTCCGCGCTTCCCGGCCCTGAAGTCGCTCGCCTGCGCGAGGGCGGGCGGGATGCCTACGACCTGCCGCCCGAGCTTCGCCGCGCGGCGGAAGGCTCGCTTCCCTGCCGCCACTGCCTGCGCCACATTCCGGTGGGGCGCGACTACCTCACGCTCGCATGGCGGCCGTTTCCGGCGCTGCAACCCTATGCGGAAACCGGGCCGATCTTCCTTTGTGCCGCTTGCGAGCGGGCGCCCGACAGCGGGGCGCTGCCGGATATCCTCTCCTCCCCCGATTATATCCTGCGCGGCTACAGCGCCGATCATCGCATCGTTTACGGGACGGGGCAGGTCGTCGCCACGTCCGGCCTGACCCAGCGGGCGGCAGAGCTTCTCTCAGACGCGGCGGTGGCCTATCTGCACGTGCGTTCGGCGCGCAATAACTGCTACCAGCTTCGGATCGACCGGGCAGGGCAGCCATTGTCGCGGGAGGCAGGCCGTCGTCCCTGATGCGCCGGCCCTGCGGAAAGAGGTCCGAGCACCCCGGCAAGCGACGTGGCGCAAGAGGTGCGCCGCTTGCCCGCAGGCGGGATGCGCGGCTATCCTGAACCGCAACCCTGCGGTGCCCCCCTTGCTGGGCGGGGGTGAGGCAGATAAGCAGCAGCTGCTGAGCCGACCAGTTTGAGCCACGAGCGGAGCCAAGGCATGACCATCGAAGCCCCCGAAACGGAAATCGTCCATTCCCGCCGCATCGCCTGCGACGGTGGCGAAGGCGCGCTCGGCCATCCGCGGGTATGGCTGACGATCCCGGAGGAGCCGGGCTGGGTCGAATGCGGCTACTGCGACAAGCGCTTCGTGCTCGACCCGAACGCGGTGCCCGACGCGCACTGACCGGCCCGGAAGGCACGACGCTGGTTCCGCCGGCCCTCGCATCCCGCCGCCCGCCGGAGTAAAAGGACGGCCTGACGGCGATGGAGGCGGATATGGCGAAGGACGATACGGCAGGCGGCACGGGGGCGATGCCCTTCGGCAAGGGGCATCACCTGCACCTGATCGACGGCTCCGCCTTCATCTTCCGCGCCTATCATGCCCTGCCGCCGCTGACCCGGAAGTCGGACGGCCTGCCGATCGGTGCGGTCGCGGGCTTCTGCAACATGCTGTTCAAATATGTGGACGGCAACAGCAGCTCCGCCGATGCGGCAACCCACCTGGCGGTGATCTTCGACTATTCCTCCAAGACCTTCCGCAACGACATCTACCCGCTCTACAAGGCGAACCGCCCGGAGCTCCCGGAGGATCTGCGCCCGCAGTTCCCGCTCACCCGCGAAGCGGTCCGCGCCTTTGGCATTCCCTGCATCGAGATCGAGGAATACGAGGCCGACGACATCATCGCCACGCTGGCCTGCCGGGCGCGCGATGCGGGCGGACGGGTCACCATCATCTCCTCCGACAAGGATCTGATGCAGCTCGTCGGCGACGGGGTGGAGATGCTCGACGCGATGAAGAACCGCCGCATCGGCCCCGAGGAGGTCGAGGAGAAATTCGGCGTGCCGCCCGCCAAGGTGGTGGATGTGCAGGCGCTGGCGGGCGACTCGGTGGACAACATCCCCGGCGCGCCCGGCATCGGCATCAAGACCGCGGCGATGCTCATCCAGGAATATGGCGATGTGGAGACGCTGCTGGAGCGGGCGGGCGAGATCAAGCAGCCGAAGCGGCGCGAGACGCTGTTGAACAACGCGGAGCAGATCCGCATCTCCCGCAGGCTGGTGGAGCTGCATTGCGACATGCCGCTCGACTGCGATCTGGCGACGCTGGAAGTGCAGGAGCCGGAGGCGGAGATTCTGATGGACTTCCTCGCCCGCATGGAGCTTCGCACGCTGACGAAGCGCATTGCCGACCGGAAGGGCATCCTGCCGCCCGCGGTCTCCGATGTGCCGCCCGCCGATGAGGAGCCGGCGGAGGCGATGGAGGAGCCGCCCTTCACGCCCGCGGATTACACATGGATCCGGGACATGGACACGCTGGAGGCGTGGATCGCCGAGATTCGCGACACGGGGCTTGTGGCCTTCGACACGGAAACCACCTCGCTTGACGAGATGCGGGCCGATCTGGTCGGTATATCGCTGGCCACCGCGCCGGGCCGCGCGGCCTATATCCCGCTGTCGCACCGGGTGGGGGAGGGCGACCTGTTCGGCGGTTCCGATCTGGCGGAGGGGCAACTGCCGCTGGACATGGTGATCGATGCGCTCCGGCCCGTGCTGGAGGATGCCGCGATCCTCAAGATCGGCCAGAACGTGAAATACGACCTGAAGATCCTGCGCCGCTACGGCATCGATGTCGCCCCCATCGACGACACGATGCTGATGTCCTACGCGATGAATTCCGGGTTGCACAATCACGGCATGGATGTGCTGGCGGACACCTATCTTCAGCACCAGTGCATCCCGATCAAGTCGCTGATCGGTTCGGGCAAGAGTCAGATCACCTTTGACCGCGTGCCGGTCGCGGAGGCGGTGAAATATGCCGCCGAGGATGCGGATGTCACCTTCCGGCTCTGGCGGCGGTTCAAGCCGCAGTTGCACAGGGCGCGGGTGACCACGGTCTATGAGACGCTGGAGCGCCCGCTCGTCCCGGTCCTGGCGGGGATGGAAATGGCGGGGATCCTCGTCAACCGCGACGCGCTCTCCCGCATGTCCAACGCTTTCGCGCAGAAGATGGCGGGGCTGGAAGCGGAGATCCATGAACTTGCGGGGGAGCCGTTCAACGTCGGGTCTCCGAAGCAACTCGGCGAGATCCTGTTCGAGCGCATGAGCCTTGCGGGCGGTTCCAAGGGCAAGAACGGCGCTTATGGAACGGGGGCGGACATCCTTGAGGATCTGGCCGCGGAAGGCCATGACCTGCCCGCCCGGGTGCTGGACTGGCGCCAGCTCTCCAAGCTGAAATCAACCTATACGGACGCGCTTCAGACCCATATCCACCCGGAGACGGGCCGTGTGCACACCAGCTATTCCATCGCCGGGGCGAACACCGGGCGGCTCGCCTCCACCGATCCGAACCTTCAGAACATCCCCGTGCGGACGGAGGAGGGGCGGCGCATCCGCGAGGCCTTCGTGGCCCAGCCGGGCTGCAAGCTCGTCTCCCTCGACTACAGCCAGATCGAGCTTCGCATTCTTGCCCACGTGGCGGAGATCCCGGAACTGCGCAGCGCCTTCGACGAAGGGCTGGACATCCACGCGATGACCGCCTCCGAAATGTTCGGGGTGCCGATCGAAGGCATGGACCCGATGGTTCGGCGGCAGGCGAAGGCCATCAACTTCGGGGTGATCTACGGGATTTCGGGATTCGGCCTCGCCCGGAACCTGCGCATCCCGCGCGATCAGGCGCAGCGCTTCATCGACACTTATTTCGAGCGGTTTCCCGGCATCCGGGGGTATATGAACGGCACGATCGAATTCGCGAAGAAGCACGGATTCGTCCGCACGCTCTTCGGCCGCAAGATCCACACGCCGGAGATCAACGCCAAGGGGCCGACGGCAGGTTTCGCCCGCCGCGCGGCGATCAACGCGCCCATTCAGGGCACCGCCGCCGATGTGATCCGCCGCGCCATGATCCGCGTGCCGCAGACCATCGCCGATCTGCCCGCGAAGATGCTTCTGCAGGTGCATGACGAACTGGTGTTCGAGGTGGAGGATCGCGCCGTGGAGGAACTGATCGGGCGCGTTCGTGCCGTGATGGAGGGCGCGGCGCTTCCTGCCGTCGAGCTTTCCGTGCCGCTGGTGGTGGATGCGGGCTGGGGCGACAACTGGGCGGAGGCGCACTGAACGCGGAGCGCGGGGGGCAGGCGCTCCCGCCCTCCCATGCCCGGGATTGTCCAGAAGGCTGCGGAAAAGTCGGGCATCTATCCCCGGCTTACGCCGAACGTCGGAAAATCGGTTCGGTCATGAGCCAGAACTTGCGGTTTCCGGGGCGCTCTTCAACGATGGGGGAAAGATCCCCGCCCAGGGGCAACCCCGGAATGTTGCTTTCCGCGGCCTGCCAGGGATCGCCTCCGGTCATCGCCGAATTATGGTGCCATCAGGGCGCTCCTGCCCTCCGGCGGTACGCGCTTGAGAGGCTGCTGCGCCGGAGCGGAAATCATGCGCGATCCGCCGAATCCAGCCGGAAATCCACACAGTTCCGGAGGGCGATTTCCCGGAGTTCAGAGCGGGAACATGGCACTTGAGGGCTTTTAAGCAGCCTGTCAAACGCCCGTCGCTTCAGCCACGGCCCAGACATCCATCGCCCCGCGATAGATCATGTCGAGCGCGATGTAGAGGATGATGAGCAGCCCGACATAGCCGATCCAGCGGTAGCGATGCAGCAGCCGCGCCACCAGCGAGGCCGCAAATCCCATCAGCGCCACCGAAAACACCAGCCCGAGGGCAAGCAGCCCCGGATGTTCCCGCGCGGCGCCCGCGACCGCCAGCACATTGTCGAGCGACATGGAAACGTCGGCGATCACGATCTGCCGGACGGCCTGCCCCAGCGTCTTGCGCGGAGCACGCTCGCCCACCTGACCCTCGCCCGTCAGGTCCGCATCGCCGAGCGCCTCATGCGCGGCGATCTCGTGCTCCTCCGGCGTGCGGAGTTCGCGATACATCTTCCAGCAGACCCAGAGGAGCAGGAGCCCCCCGACGAGGATCAGCCCCACCACTTCCAGAAGTTGCGTCGTCACCGTCGCGAGGATCACACGGAGGACCGTGGCCGCGATGATGCCGATGAAGATGGCCTTGCGCCGCTGATCGGGAGGAAGACCGGCGGCGGCCAGCCCGATGACCACCGCGTTGTCCCCGGCGAGCACGAGGTCGATGGCGATCACCTGAAACAGCACTGCGAGGCTGGAGGAGAGAAAGTCCATTGCACCCCCTTCATGACGCGCGGCGGACGATGACCTGCGACATTTCATCCCATAGGCCGCGTCCCTCCGTTCCGCAATCCCTTCGCGCCTGACCGCTGGCGGAGGCCGGGAGCCTGCGGTAAAGGGGGCGCAGACCGGCAAGCAAAGCGGCAGGCAATCTGGCAGGCCCGACAGGAAAGACGCGCATGGCCCGTATTCTCATCACCTCTGCAATCCCCTACATCAACGGGATCAAGCATCTGGGCAATCTGGTGGGCTCGCAGCTGCCTGCCGACCTGTTTGCCCGCTACATGCGGGCACGGGGGCATGAGGTCATGTTCATCTGCGCGACCGATGAACACGGCACGCCCGCCGAACTGGCCGCGGCCAAGGCAGGCAAGCCCGTGGAAGAGTACTGCGCGGAGATGCATGAGGTGCAGAAGGAGCTTGCCGCGGGCTTCCGGCTGTCCTTCGATCACTTCGGACGGTCGTCCTCAGAGCGCAACCGCAAGCTCACGCAGCATTTCGCCGGCAAGCTCGCCGACAACGGCATGATCGCCGAGGTGGCGGAGCGGCAGGTGTTCTCCATCGATGACAACCGCTTCCTGCCCGACCGCTATATCGAGGGCACCTGCCCGAACTGCGGCTATGACCGGGCGCGGGGCGACCAGTGCGAGAACTGCACCAAGCAGCTCGACCCGACCGATCTGATAAATCCGCGCTCCGCCATCTCCGGCTCCACCAATCTGGAAGTGCGGGAGACGAAACACCTCTACCTCCGCCAGTCCCTGATGCGCGACCGGCTTGAAGAGTGGATCGCTTCCAAGACGGACTGGCCGATCCTGACCACCTCCATCGCGAAGAAATGGCTGAACGATGGCGACGGGTTGCAGGACCGGGGCATCACCCGCGACCTGCACTGGGGCGTGCCGGTGAAGCGGGGCGACCAGGACTGGCCGGGGATGGAGGGCAAGGTCTTCTACGTGTGGTTCGACGCGCCCATCGAATATATCGCCGCGACGGCGGAATGGGCCGATGCGCAGGGCCTGCCCGACAGTGCCTGGCGGCGCTGGTGGCGGCTGGACGAGGGCGGCGATGACGTCACCTACTTCCAGTTCATGGGCAAGGACAACGTCCCCTTCCACACTCTGTCATTCCCCGCGACGATCATGGGGTCGGGCGAGCCGTGGCGGCTTGTCGATTACATCAAGTCGTTCAACTACCTGAACTATGACGGCGGCCAGTTCTCCACCAGCCAGGGCCGCGGCGTGTTCATGGATCAGGCGCTGTCGATCCTGCCCGCCGACTACTGGCGCTGGTGGCTGCTCTCCCATGCGCCGGAGAATTCCGACAGCGAGTTCACCTGGGAGAATTTCCAGGCGAGCGTGAACAAGGATCTGGCCGATGTGCTGGGCAACCTCGTGTCCCGTGTCACGAAGTTCTGCCGCTCCAAGTTCGGGGAGGCAGTGCCGGAGGGCGGTGACTGGGGCCCGCAGGAGGAGGCGCTGATCGCCGAACTCACCACCCGGCTTCGCGCCTATGAGACCTTCATGGAGCAGATGGAGATCCGCAAGGCCTCCTCCGAGCTGCGCGCCATGTGGGTGGCCGGCAACGAGTATCTGCAATCGGCCGCGCCCTGGACTGCCGTCAAGACGGACCCGGAGCGGGCGGCGGCGATCACCCGGCTCGCGCTGAACCTCATCCGGGTCTATGCTGTCATTTCCGCGCCGTTCATTCCCGATACCTCGGCGCGGATGCTGGCCTCGCTCCGCACGATGGAAGGGGTGTGGCCCGACGATCTGGCGGAGGCGCTGACGCAGCTCAAACCCGGACATGCCTTCGAGGTGCCGGACGTGCTGTTCAACAAGATCGCGGATGAAGACCGCGAGGACTGGGAACGCCGCTTCTCCGGCACGCGGAGTTGAGGTTGTCCGTCCCGTCACGACTGGACGTCGTGGCGGGGATGGGCCATATCAGGGCAGGCAAGGCCCGGAGGGACGGATGGACTTTCTCAAACGTGTGCTGACCTGGTGGAATGGCCAGACCATCGGAACGCAGGTCTTCACCTGGCGTAACGGCATCCGTGTCGGTGAGGACGATCAGGGCAACGTGTTCTACCGCAACAAGGACGGCAGCCGTCGCTGGGTCATCTACAACGGTGAGGCAGAGGCCTCTCGTATCAGCCCCGACTGGCATGGCTGGCTGCACCACACCTGGGACAAGACCCCCGAACAGGCGCCGCTGGCCCGCAAGACCTGGGAAAAGCCGCATCAGGAGAACCTGACCGGCACGCCGCTCGCCTACGTGCCGCCGGGATCGCTGCTGCGGCCCGAACCTGCCGAACGGCGGGATTACGAGGCGTGGCAGCCGGAGTAGGTAGATGGCGGAAACGAAGATCTCCGAAGTTCTGGTTGGCGGACTTGTTCTTGTCGTCGCAGCGGGTTTCCTGCTGTATTCCTCGGGCACAATCGGCCTGCATCGGGCGGGCGGCAGCTATGATCTGCATGCGAGCTTCCGCTCGGCCGAGGGTATCGCCGTCGGCACCGATGTACGGCTCGCGGGCGTCCGCGTGGGGTCGGTCACAGGTCTTGCGCTGAACCCGCAGACCTACTTCGCCGATATGACGATCTCCGTGCAGAACGGGCTGGAACTCCCGCAGGATACGGCGCTGCTCGTGTCATCCGAAGGGCTGCTCGGCGGCAACTTCATGGAACTGGTGCCGGGCGGGATGCCGATGAACCTCGCCGCGGGCGATGAGATCGTCGATACGCAAGGGTCGGTCAGCCTTATTTCGCTACTCATGAAGTTTGTCGGCGGCTCCGCCAGCGATGCGCTGAGCGGTGGCGGTGAAGCCGGGGAGCATTCCTCGACAGAGGCGTCACCCCCCGTCGAAACAGAGCCCGCTCCGGCGCCTGCGGGGCAATGACGGGCGGGCGCGCGCTCCTGGTGGCGGCTTTGCTTGCGGTCTCGGCAAGCGGCGCCGGGGCTGCTCCGGTGTCTTCCGCAACGGGAGGCATGGTTCGCTGGCTCGACAAGGTCTCCGGCGAGACACGGGACATTCCCCTTCGTCGCGGCGAAACCAAGACGGAAGGGCGGCTTTCCATCACGCTCGACGAATGCCGCTATCCCAGCGCCGACCCCGCTTCCAACGCTTACGCACATCTGACGATCGTCGATTCGCTCCAGACCAGCGGCCCGGTATTCGCGGGCTGGATGATCGCCGACAGCCCGGCGCTCTCCGCGCTGGAAAGTTCCCGCTACGACGTGTGGATACTCCGCTGCACCAACTGACGGCTCATTGCGCCTGACGGGAGAGCAGAACCTCCGGCGCGGGGATGTCTCCGGGTGCCTCGAAGCTCGCATCCTTCCTGATTGCGGCGTGCAGCTGCTTCAGATAGGTGGCGCGCGGGATTTCGATGGCGCCGAGACTGGCGAGGTGGGGCGTCAGAAACTGCGTGTCGAACAGGACGTAACCCCCGGCGCGCAAGCGGTCCACCAGATAGGCCAGTGCGATCTTGGAGGCATCCGTACGGCGGGAGAACATGCTCTCCCCGAAGAACGCGGCCCCCAGCGTCACGCCATAGACCCCTCCGACCAGCATCTCCCCCTCCCATACCTCTATGGAATGGGCGTGGCCCGCGCGGTGCAGTGCGCCGTAAACCGACATGATCTGGTCGTTGATCCATGTCTCCTCCCGTCCGGCGCAGCCTTCCATGACGGCAGCAAAAGCGCGGTCCGCGGTCACGCGAAAGCGGCCGCTGCGGATGCGGCGCGCCAATGACCGGGAAATGTGGAAGTCGTTGAGTGAAAAGACCCCCCGAAGCGGAGGGTCTATCCAGCGCAGCTCCGTCGCCTCACGGCTGTCCGCCATGGGAAACAGGCCAGCGGCATAGGCACGGAGCAGAAGCTCCGGCGCGAGCGGCAGGACCTCGGTGCCTGCCGCTCCCCGGTCAGGCATAGGCCTGCGCCAGCCAGCGTTCGAGCCAGTGGATGTCGTAATTCCCGGCCTGAATGTCCGGCTCGCCCATCAGGTCGTAGAAGAGCGGCACCGTGGTATCCACGCCGTCCACGATCAGCTCGCCCAGCGACCGGCGCAGCCGCGCCAGCGCCTCCTCCCGGTCGCGCCCATGCACGATGAGCTTGCCGACGAGGCTGTCGTAGTAGGGCGGGATCTTGTAGCCGCTGTAGAGCGCCGAATCCATCCGCACGCCCAGACCGCCCGGTGCATGGAACATCTTCACCAGACCGGGGCAGGGCGCGAAGTTCGGCAGCCGCTCGGCGTTGATCCGCACCTCGATGGCGTGACCGTTGATGACCAGATCGTCCTGCCCGAAGGAGAGCGGCATGCCGGAGGCCACGCGGATCTGCTCCCGCACCAGATCGACGCCGAAGATCGCCTCCGTCACCGGATGCTCCACCTGAAGCCGGGTGTTCATCTCGATGAAGAAGAACTCGCCATTCTCGTATAGGAACTCGACGGTGCCCGCACCGGAATAGCCGATCTTGGCAACCGCATCGGCGCAGATCGCCCCGATACGCGCCCGGGTTTCCGCGTCGATCACCGGCCCGGGGGCTTCTTCCAGCACCTTCTGATGGCGGCGCTGGAGCGAGCAGTCCCGCTCTCCCAGATGCACGGCCTGGCCCTTGCCGTCGCCGAAAATCTGGATCTCGATGTGACGGGGCTTTTCGAGGTATTTCTCGATATAGACCTCGTCGTTGCCGAAGGCGACCTTGGCCTCGGAGCGGGCGGTGCGGAAGGCGATCTCCAGATCCTCCTCGCTCCGCGCGGTCTTCATCCCGCGCCCGCCGCCGCCGGCCGTGGCCTTGATGATGACCGGATAACCGATCTCCCGCGCGATGACCTTTGCCGTCTCCACATCCGGCACGCCGCCGTCGGAGCCGGGAACGCAGGGCACGCCGAGCGCGCGCATGGTTTCCTTGGCGGTGATCTTGTCGCCCATGATGCGGATATGCTCGGCGCGCGGACCGATGAAGGTCAGGCCGTGATCTTCCACCATCTGCACGAAGCTGGCGTTCTCCGACAGGAAGCCGTAGCCGGGATGGATCGCTTCCGCGCCGGTGATCTCGCAGGCGGAGATGATGGCGAGCGGCGAGAGATAGCTTTCGGAGGAGGGGGGTGGCCCGATGCAGACGCTCTCATCGGCCATGCGGACATGCATCGCGTCGGAATCGGCCGTGGAATGCACGGCGACGGAGCGGATACCCATCTCCTGACAGGCGCGCACGACGCGAAGGGCGATCTCACCCCGGTTGGCGATCAGGATCTTCTCGAACATTCCCGCCTCACTCGATGATCATGAGGGGCGCGCCGTATTCGACAGGGGTGCCGTCCTCGATGAGGATCCGCTTGACCGTCCCGGCCCGCGGCGCCGGAATATGGTTCATCGTCTTCATCGCCTCGATGATGAGGACGGTCTGCCCCTCGCGCACCTGCGCGCCGATCGTCACGAACGGCTGCGCGCCGGGTTCGGGCTGGAGATAGGCGGTGCCGACCATGGGGGAGGTCACGGCGCCCGGATGCTGGGCAGGATCCTCGACCGCGGCCGCTTGGGGGGCCGCCGGTGCGGCCGGGGCGACTGCGAGCGGGGCCGCGTACGCCGCCTGCGGCGCGGGCGCATAGGTCACCGTCGATTGGCGCGAGATGCGCACGTCGAGGCTGTCGTCCTCGCCATAGTCGCGTTTCACGGCGATTTCCGCCAGGTCGCTCTTGTTCAGGATTTCTGCCAGCGCTTCGATGAACGCGACATCTGCCTCCCGCGTGGATTTCGTCATGCTCTTCCTCTTCGTGCGGCGATAGGACGTTCGGCCTTTGGACGCGCTTATATGCGACACGGCCCGCGGTTTAAAGCGGGCATCGTAGCGGCGCGAAAGCGCGCTCATGCACGCTTTCGGGGCAAAGGCCCGCAGCAATTTTATTGGCCTTTCGGTCAAAACATGGTTAATCTTCCAAAAGAAAGCGATTTTGCTTTCTGTTGGCTCAGAATTTTGGTCGAAGAGCCTATTTTATTGGGGGATTTTTATGAAGTTAGCTTTGATGGGCGCATGTGCGCTCGCCATGTCCACTCTCATGGCACAAGCCACGACCCTGACGGTTTATGACGGGGTCAAGGCGGGCAAGCAGAAGTTCGATGCAACGGTCGCGGCGGCGGATGGCGTGGTCAAGAACGATGTCCTCGACGATCTTCCCTATGCGTCGGACAGTATTGACAGGGGCGACTACACCATCACCAAGAATGATGGCGGCACGCTCTATTCCACCACTTACGGCACGCTCTCCGGTCAGGTACTGGGCATCAGCCCGGCGGGAACGGGGCCGGGACTGGGGGCCTTCGGAAGCGGCATCACCTTCACCTTCAAGGACAAGGTCAACGCCTTCGGTTTCGAGGTGGGCGACTGGGCGACCTGCTGCTTCCTCCCGACGAACCTCTACATCTCGTTTGACGGCGGCGCTCCGATCCTTGTGGGAAGCGCACTGGACCCGTCCGAAGGACAGTTTCCGTCGCAGGATGGAAACGGCTCTATCGTCTATGAGATTTTCGTCGCGGCTTTTGACGATACCGGCAGCTTCGGAACCGTCTCCTTCTGGGGCGATGGCTTTGGCGAATATCTGGTCGCCGGAGGTCAGGTGAAGTATGCGCTGCTTGATGAAGGCAGCCTCCCGCCGCCCTCTGCGGTTCCGCTGCCCGCGGCGGGCCTCCTGCTCATGGGCGGGATCGCCGCAGCGGCCGGCCTGCGGCTTCGCCGCCGCTGAGGGAAGGGGCGTGGCCCACGGGCCGCGCCCTCCGGCAGGGCGCTGAAAAAGGTCTGAAGTGTCCGGCGCAGGTTCTGGAATCGGGGAAATCGACGGCGGACGGGACCAAGATGGCCAGATTTCCTCAGATTACGAACGGTTTCCACTCCAATGGAAATCTGAAGGCCCTTTTCAGCAGCCCTCAGACCACCGACTCGCGCTCGAAATCGAGTACGTCGGCTTCGGCTTGCTCCAGCAGATCCTCCAGCCGCTCTGCACCGTCTTGCAAGGCCAGGGCCCGCTCCGCCTCACTGATCGGGATGGCCTGCAGGAACAGCACCAGCCGTTCGGGCAGGCGAAGCGGCGCAGGCGGCGTGTTCCACAGAAAAGGCGCGGAGAGGAGGACATGGCGCAAATGCGGCGCGATGCCCGCGCGCCCCTTCAGCGCATCGGTCAGGATCATGTCAGGCACCAGCGCCTTGCCATGGTCGGCGACCTGCTGCGCGATATCGGCCAGAAGTCCCGCACCTTCCTCACCTACGACGGAGGCGAGCACGATCTCCGCCCCGTGACCGGCGGTGGTGCCGTCATCCAGCCGGAGCGGAAGGGCAGAGAGGCCAAGCGTGGCGTGGCTCTCCACCCCCGGTTCGGGACTGTCCTCGACCGTCAGGAGGGCGGAGCCCCGCTCCCGGCGCAACCGCGCGGATTGTCCGAGGCTGTCGCGCAGATGCCGGACAAGGGCATCGCGGGGCACGTCATGGAGGGTATCGGTCATGGTTGCAGCAGCTTTCTGAACAGCAGGTCGAGATGGGCTTCCGCCGGGGGGAAGGGATCGCTTTCATGCGGGCCGAGCACCGCGCGCACCTGCACGTCGAAATCGGCGTAATGCTGCGTCTCTGCCCAGATGGAGAAGATCAGATGCTTGGGGTGGACCACGGCGATCCGCCCCTCTGAGGACCAGCGGGCGATGACCTGCGCCTTCTCCTCCACCAGTTCGGCCAGCGCCCCCGCAAGCACCCCGCCAATATGCGGAGCACCCTGCAGAACCTCATTGGCGAACAATCGGCTTTCGCGAGGGAACTGGCGGCTCATCTCCAGCTTGCGGCGGACATAGGCGAGGATCTCCTCCACCGGTTCCCCCGCCGGATCCAGCGCGCGGAGCGGGTCGAGCCAGCTTTCCAGCATTCTGCCGATCAGGGTGAGATAGATCGCCTCCTTCGACGGAAAGTAATAGAGGAGGTTCGGTTTCGACAGCCCCGCCGCCCCCGCGATGGCGTCGAGCGTGGTGCCCCGGAACCCCTGCTGGGAGAAGAGGTCGAGCGCGGCCTCAAGGATCGCGTCGGAATTCTTGCGCTGTATCCGCGTCTTGCGAGCGGGGCGGACCTTGCCCTCTGGCTTCATCGCGATCTCCTGTTGCCTTGATGATAGGCGTTTCTCCGGCTTTGCGCCAGAGAAGCGGCAACGGGCGCCGGGGCCGGGTTGACTGTCTTCCGGCCTTTGATAGCGTCCGCTGTGTGCTGCCGGACAGGCGCGCGGAAGAACAGGCAGGACGGACTATGACGGCAGCAGCCGGGAATCTGAAGGTCGATGGCGCGCGGCTGTGGACAAGTCTGATGGATATGGCGGAGATCGGGCCCGGCGTTGCGGGCGGCAACAACCGCCAGACGCTGACCGATGCGGATGGCGAGGGACGCGCGCTCTTTGCCCGCTGGTGTGAGGCTGCGGGACTGACGATGGGTGTCGATGCGATGGGCACGATGTTCGCGACCCGTCCCGGCACGGATGCAGAGGCCCTGCCGGTCTATGTCGGCTCCCATCTCGACACCCAGCCGACGGGCGGGCGGTTCGATGGTGTGCTGGGTGTGCTTGCCGGGCTGGAGGTGATCCGCACGCTGAACGATCTGGACATCCGCACGAAGCATCCGATCGTCGTCACCAACTGGTCGAATGAGGAAGGGGCGCGCTTTGCCCCCGCGATGCTGGCGTCCGGTGTCTTTGCCGGCGTGATCGGTCTTGAGCATGCCTACAGCCGCACCGATGCCGATGGCCTGACCTATGGCGCGGAGCTTGAGCGCATCGGCTGGAAGGGCGATGAGCAGATCGGTGCGCGCCGCATGCACGCCTATTATGAGCTCCATATCGAACAGGGTCCGATCCTTGAGGCGGAGGATGTCGATATCGGTGTCGTCACCCATTGTCAGGGCCTCTGGTGGCTGGAATTCACGTTGGAGGGGCGGGAGGCGCATACCGGCTCCACGCCCATGGCGATGCGGGTGAATGCGGGCCTCGCCTTCGGCCGCATTCTGGAGAGCGTGCAGCGGATTGCGATCGAGGAGCAACCCGGTGCGGTCGCGGGTGTCGGGCAGGCGCGGTTTTTTCCGAACTCCCGGAATGTCCTTCCCGGCAAGGTCGTTTTCACCGTGGATCTCCGCACGCCGGACGCCGAAAAGCTTGCCCGCATGCGCTACCGGATCGAGACGGAGGCTGCGGCGATCTGCGAGGGTCTGGGCGTCGGCTGCGCGGTGGAGGCGGTCGGCCATTTCGAGCCGGTGACATTCGACGAAACGCTGGTCGGCAATGTGCGCGAGGCGGCGGAGGAACTGGGCTATAGCCACCGCAACATCGTCTCCGGCGCGGGTCACGATGCCTGCTGGGCCGCGCAGGTCGCCCCTGCCACGATGATCTTCTGCCCCTGCAAGGATGGTGTGAGCCATAACGAGGCCGAGGAAATCACCCCGGAATGGGCGGAGAAGGGCACGAACGTGCTGCTCCACGCGGTCCTGAAAAGCGCGGAGGTTGTCGTTTGAGAGCATTCTGCGCCCGCATTACGCGGGGGGCGAAGCCCATGAAGGGCCGCCTCGACCCGCTGCCGGTCTCCAAGCGCTTTCCGCCCGCTGGCAGGACGAACGGCGGCAGGAAGAACAGGGACGGCACCGCCGTGAAATTCCGGCTGATCGAGGATGCCGCAAACTGGCTGCGCGTGACGTCCGGTGGCGGCATCCGTGCTGCGCCGAACGGCACCTCCGCAGGTCAGGGAAGTGCGATCCTGAACCGGGATCTGGCGATCGAACATGATGACGGAAGGCGGGAGTTCCTATGACCACTGTTATAAAGAACGGCACCGTCCTCACCGCCGATCTGAGCTACAGGGCCGATGTTCTGGTGGAGGGCGGGCGCATCGCCGCCATCGGGCCTGACCTGTCGGGCGACACCGTACTGGACGCCACGGGTTGCTATGTCGCGCCGGGCGGGATCGACCCGCATACGCATTTCGAGATGCCCTTCATGGGCACCTATTCCGCTGACGACTTCGACAGCGGCACCCGCGCGGCACTGGCGGGCGGTACGACGATGACGGTGGATTTCGTCCTGCCGGAGCCGGGGCAGTCGCTTCTCGACGCGCTGAAGATGTGGGACAACAAATCCGCGCGGGCGCATTGCGACTACTCTTTTCACATGGCGATCACGTGGTGGGATCAGCAGGTGTTCGAGGAGATGAAGGCCGTGACGGAACGCGGCATCAACTCCTTCAAGCATTTCATGGCCTACAAGGGCTCGCTCATGGTGAATGACGAGGAGATGTTCGCCTCCTTTCGCCGCTGCGCGGATCTGGGCGCCATCCCCTTCGTCCATGCCGAGAATGGCGACATCGTGGCCCAGATGCAGGCGCGCCTCATGGCCGAAGGCAATACGGGCCCGGAGGCGCATGCCTACAGCCGCCCGACCGCCGTGGAAGGGGAGGCCGCCAACCGCGCCATCGTCATCGCCGACATGGCGGGGGTGCCGGTCTATATCGTCCATGTCTCCTGCGAGGAGGCGCATGAGGCCATCCGGCGCGCACGGATGCAGGGCAAGCGCGTCTGGGGCGAGCCGCTGGTGCAGCATCTGCTGCTGGACGAAGGCGAATATGCCAACCCGGATTGGGACCACGCCGCCCGGCGTGTGATGTCGCCGCCCTTCCGCAGCAAGGCGCATCAGGACGGGTTGTGGGCCGGGCTGGCCGCGGGGACATTGTCCTGCGTGGCGACCGATCACTGCGCCTTCACCACCGCGCAGAAGCGCACCGGGCTGGGCGATTTCACGAAGATCCCAAATGGCACCGGCGGGGTGGAAGATCGTCTCGCGCTGCTCTGGACCTACGGGGTGGAGCAGGGGCGGCTCACGCCCAGCGAATTCGTGGCTGTGACCTCCACGAATATCGCCAAGATCCTGAACATCTATCCTCGGAAGGGGGCGGTTCTGGTCGGTGCGGATGCCGATCTGGTGGTCATCGACCCGAAACGGGGCAAGACCATCAGTGCCGCCTCGCAGCAATCCGCTATCGACTACAACGTGTTCGAGGGGATGGAGGTGCGGGGCCTGCCGCGCTTCGTGCTTTCCCGCGGGCGCGTGATGGCGGAGGAGGGCGCGCTCCGTCCCGCGGAAGGACACGGCCGCTTTGTGGACCGTCCGCCCGCAGGGCCGGTCAGCCGCGCGCTCTCCACCTGGAAGGAACTGACCGAACCCCGCGCCGTCGCCCGCGGGCCCATCCCAGCAACCGGAGTATGACATGACACAACCCGCCCGCCGCCCGTCGCACCTGCCCTCCGCCTACATGAAATCCGCCTGGTGGATTTACCGCCACCCCGTCCGCTCAATGGCGATTGTCGCAGGCTCCATGGCGCTCGCCACGCTGCTTGGCGCGCGGCTCGGGGGGCGATGATGAAGGTCGCTCTCGTCACTGCGGGCGGATCGGGAATGGGTGCGGCGGCGGCCCGGCGTCTGGCCAAGGACGGCTTCGCGGTCGGCATCCTTTCTTCCTCAGGCAAGGGAGAGGCGCTTGCGGAGGAGCTGGGCGGCCTCGGCATCACGGGCTCCAACCAGTCGCAGCAGGATGTCGCGCGGCTCGTCGATGGCGCCATGGCGCGCTGGGGACGGGTCGATGTGCTGGTGAATTCCGCCGGACACGGGCCGCGGGCCGATATCCTCGACCTTACGGACGAGGACTGGCACCGGGGGATCGACACCTATTTTCTGAACGCGGTGCGCCCGACTCGGCTGGTCACGCCCATCATGGTGGCGCAGGGCGGCGGCGCGATCATCAACATCTCCACCTTCGCGGCCTTCGAACCCGACCCGGCGTTTCCGACCTCGGGCGTGGCGCGGGCGGGGCTGGCGGCCTTCACCAAGCTCTTCTCCGACCGCTATGCCCGCGACAATGTCAGGATGAACAACGTTCTGCCCGGCTTCATCGACAGCCTGCCGGAAAAGGAGGCGGCCCGGGCGCGGATTCCCATGGGCCGCTATGGCCATATGGAGGAGATCGCGGCGACCGTGGCCTTCCTTGCCTCTCCCGGGGGCGGCTACATCACCGGACAGAACATCCGCGTGGACGGTGGCATCACGAGGTCCGTATGAGCGGAACCGCTTGCCGGGCGTCGGAAAGTCCGGGGCATCGAGCCCCGGCCTTTCCGGCTGCCGCAGAATATCCGGCGCGGCATGGCGCAAGACCGGACGGAGGAGCAGCGGCACAGGCGCCCAACCCGGTCCGAGTGGAAGCGGCGCTGCTCCGCGCGGCCACCGACGCCGTTCCGGCAGGTGAGCGGCCATGAGTGAACCGCGGCCCGTGATCGCCGCCAAGGGCCTCGGCCTGACCTTCACTACGGCGGATGGACCCGTCGTTGCGTTGAAGGATGTGAACCTCACCATCCGGCAGGGAGACTTCGTCTCCTTCATCGGTCCCTCCGGCTGCGGCAAGACCACCTTCCTGCGTGCCATCGCGGGGCTGGAGGAGCCGACTTCCGGCGAGCTGTCCGTCAACGGCATGACGCCGGATGCCGCGCGGCGGGAGCGCTCCTACGGCTATGTCTTTCAGGCGGCCGGGCTTTATCCGTGGCGGACCATCGCCGCCAATGTCCGCCTGCCGCTGGAGATCATGGGCCTTCCGCGCGCGGAGCAGCGGGAGCGAGTGGCGCGCGTCCTCGATATGGTGGAGCTTGGCGGCTTCGCGCGGAAATACCCCTGGCAGCTGTCGGGCGGCATGCAGCAGCGCGCCTCCATCGCCCGCGCGCTCGCCTTCGATGCGGATATCCTGCTAATGGACGAACCTTTCGGCGCGCTGGATGAGATCGTACGCGACCGTCTGAACGAGCAACTCCTGGCGCTCTGGGCCCGCACGGGCAAGACGGTGGGCTTCGTCACCCACTCGATCCCGGAGGCCGTATTTCTCTCCACCCACATCGTGGTCATGTCGCCGCGTCCCGGGCGGATCACGGATGTCATCGAAAGCCCGCTCCCGCGCGAACGGCCGCTCGACATCCGCGACAGCCGGGAGTTCATCGAGATCGCGCACCGTGTTCGTGAGGGGCTGCGGGCGGGGCATGGCGATGCCGTTTGAGGGTCCGTCGGACGGTCCCGCCGCTGCGTCGGCGTACCACAGGTCCAGAGGGCCGCTTTATCGGCGGGGGACGATAGCGATGCTTTTTGAGCGTCCGCGAGACCGTCCCGCCGCTCTATCGGTGGGCACCGCAGGTCCAGAGAGCCGGCTTCATCCGCGCGAAAAGATTGCGTTCGGAGGCCGGATGTTTTCCGAGGGTTCCGTCATGACCGGCAAGGTGGTTCTCATTAAGGCTTCCGCGACCACCACGCCCTTCAGGAGGCAGCCTGTCCTCCGGGAGAGCGGGCCCGGTGCGGCCACCTCAACGGCTCCCCTTCCCGGCCGGCTAAAATCCTGCGGCGGGCAAGCCACTCCCGGGGCAAGCGAGGCGCGATTTCAGCACAGGGAGCATGCGACAGACGACGGGCGGGAGGATGGCATCGGGCGGAGCGGCCTGCGGTACCGGCGGCATGATGACCGGGCGTAGCGCCTCCGTCCTGCCGGTCGCGGTGCTGGTCGCACTGCTGATTGCCGTCTGGTACGTCGCGGCGGTCTGGATGAATGCCACCTGGACCTACGATCAGGCCGCGCGCGCGGGAACGACGCCGACGCTGGCGGAAGTGATCCGGGATACGATGGGGCAGGATCGCCCGAAACTTCCCGCTCCGCATCAGGTCGCCGCAGAGTTGTGGCGGACGGTGGCCGGGGTTGCGCCCACGTCCCGGCGCAGCCTGCTCTATCACGCCTGGATCACGCTCTCCGCGACTTTGGCGGGCTTTGCCATCGGCACGGCGGCGGGGCTGCTGCTGGCGATCGGCATCGTTTACAGCCGCGCGATGGAGATGAGCGTGATGCCCTGGGCCATCGCGAGTCAGGCCATACCGATCCTCGCCATTGCACCGATGATCATCGTGGTGCTGAACTCGGTAGGGGTGTCGGGGCTGCTTCCGAAGGCGGTGATCGCGGCCTATCTGTCGTTCTTCCCGGTGGTGGTCGGCATGGCCAAGGGGCTGCGAAGCCCCGAGGCGTCGGATCTCGACCTCATGCGCACCTATTCAGCCAGCGGTTTCCAGACGTTCGTCAAACTCCGCCTCCCGGCCTCTCTCCCGTGGTTCTTCACGGCGCTGAAGGTGGCGGCGGCGGCGGCCCTCGTGGGCGCGATCGTCGGCGAAATGCCCACCGGCGCGGTGGCGGGGCTGGGCGCGCGGCTGCTCTCCGGCTCTTACTACGGACAGACGGTTCAGATCTGGGCTGCGCTCTTCATGGCAGCCCTGCTGGCGGCGCTCCTTGTGGCGGTGGTGGGTCTTGTTCAGCGCGTGGTGCTGGGCAACATGGGGCTTGCGAGGTGATCGGTGTCCTCACCGCTCGCATGCGGCAGCCGGAAAGGCCGGGGTTCGATGCCCCGGTCTTGCCGCGCCCCGGCATAGGGAGGGTGGGCGTGTGTCAGGCTGGCTGATCGGTGCGCTTCTTTTCTGGCTCGCCGCCTGGGCGGTGAACGTCGGTCTGGCGAACGGGCGCTTTGCCCGCCGCCGCTGGGTCAGGATCGTCGTGCCACTCCTGTTCGGTGTGACGGTCCTTGTGCTGTGGGAGGGGGTGGTGCGCGGCCTCGGCGTGCCAGGAGCGATCCTGCCGCCGCCCTCCGCTATCGGGTTGGCGGTCTGGCGGAATGCGGCCCTGCTGCGGGAGGATTTCGTCCAGACTTTCCTCAAGGGCGCGCTGACCGGCTGGGTCATAGGCTCCGCGGCGGCGTTGCTGACTGCCGTCGCCATCGACCGCTCCCCCTTTCTTCAGCGTGGGCTGCTGCCGATCGGCAATTTCGTGGCGGCCCTTCCCGTCATCGGGATCGCCCCCATTCTTGTGATGTGGTTCGGGTTCGACTGGCAGTCGAAGGCCGCGGTCGTCGTGGTCATGGTGTTCTTCCCGGTGCTCGTGAATGCCATGGAGGGGCTTCGCGCCACGCAACCAATGCAGCGGGATCTGATGCGGACCTATGGCGCGCGCTATGGTCAGGCGCTGGCCAAACTGCGCGTTCCCGCGGCGATGCCCTTCATCTTCAACGGGTTGAAGATCGCGGCGACGCTGGCGCTCATCGGGGCCATCGTGGCCGAATTCTTCGGCTCGCCCACACGCGGCATGGGCTTCCGCATCTCCACTGAAGTGGGCCGCCTGCGTCTCGACATGGTCTGGGCGGAGATCGCGGTCGCGGCGGCGGCGGGCACAGCCTTCTATGGCCTCGTCGCTCTGGCCGAGCGCGCGGTGACCTTCTGGCACCCCGCCCAGCGCGGCGGCTGAGAGGGAGCCTGCGTCCCCGCTTCTCAACGAGGCGGGGAGGTGGCAAATCTGGAACGGGAAATCGCGGGAAACACCGCGGCAACAGGGAGTTCGACATGAAGAAGATGCTTTTTGCGGCGGCGCTGGCCACCACCGGCAGTGCGGGGGCCGCGATGGCCGCCGATGCGGTCACGCTGCAGCTCAAATGGGTCACGCAGGCGCAGTTCGCGGGGTATTACGTGGCGCTGGACCAGGGTTTTTACGAGGCGGAGGGGCTGGACGTCACCATCCGCCCCGGTGGGCCGGACATCGCGCCGGTGCAGGTGCTGCTGGGAGGCGGGGCCGACGTGATGGTGGACTGGATGCCCTCCGCCCTCGCCGCGCGGGAGGGCGGGACGCCGGTCGTCAACATCGCCCAGCCCTACAAGACCTCCGGCATGATGCTGACCTGCCTGAAGGAAAGCGGCGTCGCGACGCCGAAGGATTTTCCCGGCCATACGCTCGGCGTCTGGTTCTTCGGCAACGAATACCCGTTCCTGAGCTGGATGGCGCATCTCGGCATCCCGACCGACGGTTCGCCGCAGGGGGTGACGGTGCTGAAGCAGGGCTTCAACGTCGATCCGCTTCTTCAGAAGCAGGCCGCCTGTATCTCCACCATGACCTACAACGAATACTGGCAGGTGATCGACGCCGGTATCACGCCGGAGCAGCTCGTGACCTTCAAGTATGAGGATCAGGGCGTCGCCACGCTGGAGGACGGGCTTTACGTGATGGAGGACAGGCTCTCCGACCCGGCGTTCGTGGAGAAGATGGCGAAATTCGTCCGCGCTTCCATGAAGGGCTGGAAATGGGCGGAGGAGAACGCCGATGATGCCGCGATGATCGTGCTCGAATACGACGAAACCGGCGCCCAGACCGAGTCCCACCAGAAGCGCATGATGACCGAGGTGGCAAAGCTGACCGCCGGTTCCAACGGAGCGCTCGATCCCGCCGATTACGAGCGGACGGTCAAGACGCTGCTGGGCGGCGGTTCCGATCCCGTGATCTCGAAGGAGCCGGTGGGCGCCTGGACCCATGCGGTGACCGACAAGGCGTTGAACTGAGTCATGCGCCGTCTGGCCGCCATCGCAGACATCCACGGCAACAGCGCCGCGCTGGAGGCCGTGCTGGCCGATATCGCCGCGCTGGGCGTGGAGGAGGTGGTCAATCTCGGCGACTGCCTTTCCGGCCCGCTCGATCCCGTGGGGACAGCCCGGCGGCTCATGGCGCTCGACCTGCCGACCGTGCGGGGCAACCATGACCGCTGGCTGGCGGAGCGGCGGGCAGGGTCGAGCTGGGAGGATGTCACAGCGCCGCTCATCGATGAGGAGACGCGCGCCTGGCTCGGCGGTCTTCCGCCCTGCCGGGTGGCGGAGGGTGTGTTCCTTTGCCATGCCACGCCCGGCGACGACGTGACCTACTGGTTGCACCGTCTGGCGGGCGGGGGCGGGATGCGGCCCGCGACGCTGGAGGAGGCGGAGGCCTCCGCTCATGGGCTGACGGAGCGGTTGCTGCTTTGCGGGCACACGCACCTGCCCCGCGCGGTGCGGTTGTCGGACGGCCGGCTCGCGGTCAATCCCGGCAGCGTGGGATGTCCGGGCTACACCGACGACACGCCCCTGCCGCATCGGGTGGAAGCGGGGGTTCCCCATGCCTCCTACGCCGTGCTGGAGGAAGGGGCGCAGGGCTGGCATGTGAACTTCCGCCTCGTCCCCTATGACGCGGGGGAGATGATCGCCTGCGCGCGAAGACAGGGATTCGACGATTGGGTGAGCCTCCTCTCCACCGGCTTTCTTCCGCGGGATCAGGTGCTGGCCTGATGGGATCCACCTCACGCGCCCGATCACGGTTCCCGTTCTGCGGGGGCCGTGATCGGGGGGAGCACGCCGGGGGGGAGCACGCCCGGGCGGGGTGCTTGCCTCCGCGGCGCCCGCCGCGCATCCTTGCGGCGGGGCAGCGTTTCGGGGGGACGGAATGGCGCGACGGTCATTGCTCGGCAGCCGCATCCGGGAGCGGCGGGGGCTTCTCGGGCTGCGACAGGCGGAGCTTGCGCGGGCAGCGGGGGTGTCTGCCTCCTATCTCAACCTCATCGAACACAATCGCCGCCGGGTGAGCGAGGATCTGCTGGACCGCATCGCCCATGCGCTCGGCACGGAGACGGCCGCGTTGAGCGAGGGGGGGGAGGCCCGCGTGATCGACGGCCTGCGACTGGCTGCTGCCGGAGGGGCGGAGAGCGGGACGGAAATCGACCGGCTGGAGGAATTCGCCGGACGCTTTCCCGGCTGGGCGGGCCTGCTCGCTTCTCAGGCGCGGCAGGTGCAGGGGTTGGAGCGGGCGGTGGAGACGCTGACTGACCGTCTCGCCCATGACCCTTACCTTTCTACCGCGCTCCATGAGGTGCTTTCCGCAATCACCTCCATCCGCACGACAGCGGAGATCCTTGCAGAGACGGAGGATATAGACCCGGCATGGCGCTCCCGGTTCCACGGCAACCTGCGCAGCGATTCAGAGCGGGTGGCCCATGCGGCGGAGGCACTGGTCGATTACCTCGACAGCGTGCCGGAGGAGCGGACGGGTCTCGCTTCGCCGCAGGAGGAGGTGGAGAACTGGCTGGAGGGGCGCGGCTATCGCTTTCCCTCGCTGGAAGGGGATGAAGATCCCGCGCGGCTTCTTGAGGCGCGGGATCTGACGGGGGTCTCCGCCTCCGCGCGGCTGCTGGCGGAGCGGCACCTTGCCCGCTACCGGGAGGATGCACGCCTCATGCCGGAACATCCGTTTCGGGCCCTATGGGCCGAAGCGCCCGACCCGACCCGCCTCGCGGCCCGGTTCGGTGTGCCGACGACCGCGGTTCTGCGGCGGGCAGGGGTGCTGCTTGAGACGGTCGGCTTCGTAATGTGCGATGCGTCCGGCACGCTGACCTTCCGCAGGCCGCTGCCGGATTTTCCGCTGCCGCGTTTCGGGGCGGGCTGCCCGCTATGGCCGATCTACCGTGCATTGTCGCGCCCCGGCGAACCCATCAGCGCGCGGGTGGAGATGGCGGGCCGGTCGCCACGGGTCTTCCGCGTATGGGCGGCGGCGGAGCGACGCTGGCCCGACGGTTTCGCGGCGGGAGAGGTGGTGGAGGCGGCGATGCTGCTTCTCCCGGACGAGGGGAGCGGCCCGCCGCTTCCGGTGGGGACCGGCTGCCGCATCTGCCCGCGCGCGTTCTGCATCGCGCGGCGAGAGCCGTCGATCCTGACGCAACTCACCTGACCCGTGATCTGCACCGGAATTTAGCCACGGGGGATTTTGACAGGCCCTCGCCCTTCCGCGATAGTCGCGAAAACGCAAGCCGCGACCGGGGGAGGGGCGCACGCCATGCGGAGAGACGTGCTTCTCATCGAGGACGAACCCCATATCGCCGAAGCGATCCGCTATATCCTCGCCCGCGACGGCTGGGAGGTCGCCGCCCATGCGGACGGGGCGAGCGCGATGACCGCGATCCTTGCGCGCAGCCCGCTCCTCGTCATTCTTGACGTGATGCTTCCCGGCCGCTCCGGCTTCGACATCCTGAAGGACATGCGTGACGATCCGGCGACGCGCGCCATCCCCGTTCTCATGCTCACCGCGCGGAGCCAGTTGAAGGACCGCGAGCTGGCGGAGCGGCTCGGGGCAAGCCGCTTCGTGGCCAAACCCTTTTCCAATGCCGACATGCTTGCCGCCGTACGCGATCTGGCGGGAGGATAGACCATGCGGGGCACACAGCAGCCGGTGTTTCTCGCCCGCCAGACCTACCGGATGCGGCGCGTGGTGGACGCGGCGCGCGTGCTGCCCGCGGTGGGCCTGATGCTGTTTCTGCTCCCGCTTCTGTGGGCAGAGCCATCTCTGGCGGCTGTCGGGCTTTACGTCTTTGCCGTGTGGTTGCTGCTGATTGTGGCCGCCCTCGCCATGTCCCGCCGCCTTGCACGGCTGACAGGGGGCGAGGCGGAGCCGCCCGAAGGCCCGGAGCCATGACGGCTGCCCTGCCATGCCGCAGGGGCCGGGCCGGGCCGCGAACACTGGCGGGAGACGCGGCGCCGTGATCCCGTTCAAACTCCTGCTGCTCGTCTGCCTGGCCTATGTGGTCTTTCTGTTCCTCGTCGCCTTCTGGGCGGAGCGGCAGGCGCAGGCCGGGCGGCTCCGGCTGTTGCGCTCGCCGCTCGTCTATACGCTGTCGCTGTCCATCTACTGCACGGCATGGACGTTTTACGGCGCGGTGGGCTATGCCGCCCGCTCGGGGCTGGAGTTCGCGACCATCTATCTCGGGCCGACCCTGGTGTTTGCCGGGTGGTGGCTTCTCCTTCGCAAGCTCGTACGGATCGGGCGGCAGCAGCGGGTGACTTCCATCGCGGACCTCGTCTCCGCCCGCTACGGAAAGTCGAGCCGTGTTGCGGTGATGGTCACGCTGATCTCCGTCGCTGCCGCCACGCCCTATATCGCGCTGCAACTGCGGTCCGTCACGCTGTCCTTCGGGGTCTTTGCCGCGGACGTGCCGGAGGAGTGGACGGCTTCCGGCTCCGGCACCGCGCTCTGGGTGGCGGTGGGGCTGGCCTTCTTCACCATCCTGTTCGGCACGCGCAAGATCGCCGCGAACGAACAGAACCACGGGGTTGTCGGGGCCATCGCTGTGGAGGCGGTGGTGAAGCTGGTGGCGCTGATCGCCGTCGGTATCTGGGTGGTATGGTTCGTGGCGGCAGGGCCCGTGGACATGTATCGCCGCATCGAAACCTCGCCGCTGGCCGCCAGCACGCTCGTCCCGAGCCGCTGGGCGGGGCTGACGCTGCTGTCAGGGGCGGCGATCTTCACCCTGCCACGCATGTTTCAGGTGCTGGTGGTGGAGAACACCAACGAGCGCTACCTTGCCACGGCGGGCTGGGCCTTTCCGCTCTACCTGCTCGGGATGAGCCTGTTCATCGTGCCCATTGCGGTGATCGGGCTGGAGTATATGCCCGCAGGCTCCAACCCGGACCTTTTCGTCCTGACCCTGCCCCTGTCCTTCGACAAGGGATGGCTCGCCATGCTGGCGTTTCTGGGCGGCTTCTCCTCCGCCACCTCCATGGTCATCGTCGCGGCCATTGCGCTTGCCACGATGGTGTCGAACCATATCGTGACGCCGCTCTGGCTCCGCATCCGGCCGGGCGTGAGCGAGGATCTGCGCGGCGTCGTCCTTACCGCGCGGCGGCTGTCGATCCTTGGCGTGCTCGCCCTCGGCTACGTCTATTACCGCATGATGAACGAGGCCGCCGCCCTGTCCGAAATCGGCCTGATCTCCTTCGTGGGGGCCGCGCAGGTGCTGCCCGCGCTGGTCGGGGGGCTGTGCTGGCGGGGGGCCACGCGATCCGGGGCCATGGCGGGACTTTTGATCGGCGCGGCGCTCTGGGCCTATTGCCTGCTCCTGCCCACATTGGCGCCGGGCTGGGCCGCCGGGCTTCTGACGGCCGGACCCTTCGGCTGGGGATGGCTCCGTCCCACGCATCTGCTGGGGATGGATACGCTGGACCCGCTCCTGCACGCGCTCTTCTGGTCCATGCTGCTGAACACGCTGGCGTATGTTCTGGTGTCGCTCCTGACCTTTCCCACGCCGATCGAGCGTCTTCAGGGCGTTCAGTTCGTCAACGCCTTCGAAGCGGACGCCACCCCCGGCGGCTGGCGGCGGAGCGGAGCCGAGGCGGAGGAGCTTCTGGTGCTCGCCCAGCGGATACTCGGGCGGGACGATGCGCAGGAGTTGTTTTCCAGAGAGGCGGCGGCGCAGGGGCAGTCGAGCCTTCTGCCGGAGACCACGCCCGAATTTCTTGGCCGGCTGGAGCGGCGGCTCGCCGGTTCGGTGGGGGCAGCCACGGCGCATGCGATGCTCGCGCAGCTTGCCGGGCGGGCATTGGTGACGGTGGAGGATCTGATGGCGGTCGCCAACGAAACCGCACAGATCATGGAATATTCCAGCCAGCTCGAAACCAAGTCGGAGGAACTGGCCCGTACGGCCCGCCAGCTTCGCGCCGCCAATGAAAAGCTGACGGCCCTCTCCGTGCAGAAGGATGCGTTTCTCGGTCAGATCAGTCACGAGTTGCGCACGCCCATGACCTCCATCCGGGCATTCTCGCAGATACTGGCAGAGGATGGCGACCTCCCGCCGGAGCGGCAGCGGCACTATGCCGGGATCATGGCCGCTGAATCCGCGCGGCTGACGCGGCTGCTGGACGATCTTCTCGATCTCTCCGTTCTGGAACATGGCGAGGTGCAGCTCGACCTTCAAAAAGTGCGGCTGGGCGATCTCATCGACACCGCGCTTGCCGCGGCGCAGGCGGGAGGTACGGGGCCGCTTCTCCGGCTCGACCGCGATCCGGCGGGGGAGGGGACGGAGATCGTCACCGATGCGGGCAGGCTCACGCAGGTCTTCATCAACCTGATCTCTAACGCGCGGAAATACTGCGACGCGGCGGTTCCCACGCTGCGGATCGAGGTGACGCCCCTGCCGCGCGGGCGGCTTGCGATCGACTTCCTCGACAACGGTCAGGGCATTGCGCCACATCACCGGGCGCTCATTTTCGAGAAGTTCTACCGGGTCACCGACGGCAATCGCGCGGGAGGCGCGGGTCTGGGGCTGGCCATCTCGCGCGAGGTGATGGAGCGGCTGGGGGGCTCGCTCTCCTATCTCCCCGGCCAGTCGGGGGCGGCGTTCCGTGTCATGCTGCCGCGCCGTGGTCCGGCGGTGCTGCCGATCCGGGCGGGAACCGGGCGTCGCATCAACCTTCCATAAACCTGTTTCGGGCATCGTGCAGCTGTGACGAAGGGATGCGTGATGGCGACAGGCGATTCGGTACTGCGGCGCAAGGCCTCCGCGCGCGCGGTAAGAAAGGCGGCTCCTCCCACGCCTGAGCGGGCGACCCGGCTTGCGCTGCTCCGCGCGGCGCGGAAGGTGGAGGGTCTCGATGCGGTGGTGGAAAATGTGGAGGATGGCCGCCATGGGCTGACGGAACTGCTGGATGCATTGCCCTCGCCCGCGTTCTTCGGTCTGCTCCCCGGCCCGGAGGAGGCGCTGGGACTTGCCGCGTTGAGCTTGCCGGGACTTGCTTCCGTGGTCGAAGCGCGGATGACAGGCCGTCTGATTGCTGCCGATCCACAGGTACGGCGACCGACTGCGACGGACGCCGTGCTGACGGCTGAGTTCATCGACAGTTTCATCAGTGAAATGGCGGAACTGCCTGCCGGATCCGGGCTGCGGGACGTGGCGGGCTTCCGCTACGGCTCCTATCTCGACGACCCCCGGCCTCTTGACCTGATGATGGAGGACCGGACGTATCGTACGCTCCGGCTCACATTGTCCTTCGGCTTTGGCCTGCGCCGCGCGGTGCTGCTGCTGGCCATCCCGGAGATGGAGCGCGCCCGGGTGGATGCCGTGCCCGCGCTGCCGCAACCCATGCTCGCCGCGGAGGAATGGTCGCGGCGGCTGGAGGCGCAGGTCTCCCGCGCGGCGCTGCGTTTCGACGTCCGGCTCGCCCGGCTGACCCTGCCGCTCGGAGCGGCGACGAGCCTGCGGCCGGGAATGGTCCTGCCGCTGGACGGCGCCTCGCTCGAGGCGGTCCGCCTCATCGGCTCAGATGGGCGCGACATAGCGGAGGGGCGGTTGGGCCAGATGCAGGGGCGGCGCGCGCTGCGCCTGTCCGGGCCGCTTCTGGGAGAGAATACATGAGGCTGATTGCCCTGATTCTCCTCTGCGGTGCCTGCGCGCGGACCCCGGCGACCCCGCCGGAAGTGGTCATCAGCGATGCGGCGGACCGATGTGAGGAGCTGGGCTTCCTGCGTGGGTCGTCCGATGAGGCAAGTTGTGTCCAGCGACTTTTCGAGCGGGAGGCTGCTGCGCGAGAGGCCGCGTTGCAACGGGAGCTCGACAGGTCCTGAAGTTCGTGAACCGGCTCCGGGGCTCGGCCGCATCACTGCCCAGGAACGGAGTCCACAACGACGTCCCGCAATGCAACAGAGGCGGCTGATCGCCGCCTCTGGGAATGAGTCTCGCGGCTGACTTGCCGGCCGCTTGCGATCAGCGGCAGGCGACCGATTGGCCACCCATGGCGCCAGCCGCGCCGCCGGCGGCGGTCATGATGGTGCGGCCGCTGCCACCCCCGAAGGCGTTGCCCGCCGCTGCGCCAAGCGCCGCGCCGCCCACGGTGCCGATCCCGCACTCCAGTTGGCGCTGCTGATGCGGTGTCGGATTGCATGCCGCGGCGAGGGCGAGCGCGGAAAAGGCGAAGACGAGACGGTATTTCATGAGGTATCCCCTGACTGCGATTTTTCCGTAACCTACCCAAATGATGCAAAGACACAAGCATGGCGAGCGATGACTCGCGCAGAGTTGCTGTCCGGGCCGTGTCCGGGAAGCGACCGGCGGGAGGCCGCTCCCCCCGGACAGGATGCATCTTGCCGTGGCATCCGCCAGTTCCGCGCGGTAATCGGAGATGACAACGAAGCAGCCGTTCGTGGCGATACGGAGCGGCGCATAAAAGCAGGAGCGGCGGGACATGATACCGGTCAGGGGGGTTGAGGGGCAGCGCATCGCTGTTCTGGGGCTGGGCCGGTCTGGCCTTGCGACGGCGCGTGCCCTGATCGCGGGCGGCGCGGAGCCGCTTTTGTGGGACGATAGCCCGGAATCGCGCGCCCGCGCCGAGGCCGAGGGGTTCTCCCTGCATGATCTGACACGTGAGGGCGCCTGGAAGGATGTCTCGCTGTTGGTGGTCAGCCCCGGCATCCCGCATCTCTACCCCCAGCCCAACCGAATCATAGCGCGCGCAATGATGGAGGGGGTGCCGGTTGACAACGATATCGGCCTGTTCTTCCGGTCCTGGGGCGAAGCGGACTGGGCGCGCTACGATCAGCCGCCGCGTGTTATCGCAGTGACCGGGTCCAACGGCAAATCCACCACGACGGCGCTCATCCACCACATCCTGACCGTCGCCGGGCGGCCGACGCAGATGGCGGGCAACATCGGCCGTGGCGTTCTGGATATCGAGCCTCCGGTGGATGGGGAGGTGATCGTGCTGGAGCTGTCTTCCTATCAGACGGAGCTTGCCCGCGCGCTCACGCCCGACATAGCCGTGTTCACGAACCTTTCGCCCGACCATCTGGACAGGCATGGCGGCATGGGCGGCTACTTTGCCGCGAAGCGCCGACTGTTCGCAGAGGGCGGCCCTGATCGCGCCGTCATCGGCATCGATGAGACGGAGGGGCTGTTCCTCGCGAACCAGCTCTCGCAGGGCCCGGCGGATGATCGGGTGATCCGCATCTCCGTCGCCCGGAAACTGGAGGGGGAGGGGTGGAGCGTCTTTGCCCGCCGCGGTTTCCTGTCGGAATGGCGCAAGGGGCGGCAGGTCGCCTCCATTGACCTGCGCAGGATCAAGGGTCTTCCGGGCGCGCACAACTACCAGAACGCCTGTGCGGCCTATGCGGCGACGCGCACGCTCGGCATCGCGCCGCGCGTGATCGAGCAGGCGTTCCTGAGCTTCGAGGGCCTGCCCCACCGCAGCCAGATCGTCGCGGAGCGCGCGGGCGTGACCTTCGTCAACGATTCCAAGGCCACAAACGTGGATTCCGCGGCCAAGGCTCTGGCCGCCTTCCCGCGTATCCGCTGGATCGCCGGCGGGCTGGGCAAGGACGGCGGCATCACGATGCTGAAGCCCTTGCTGGGGACCGTCGTGAAAGCCTATCTCATTGGCCATTCCGCCCGGGATTTCGCGCTCGAGATCGGTGAGACGCCGCATGAAATCTGCGAAACGCTGGACCGTGCCGTTGCCCGTGCGACCGAGGAGG
This sequence comes from Haematobacter sp., assembly GCF_032102465.1. Classification (NCBI taxonomy): domain Bacteria; kingdom Pseudomonadati; phylum Pseudomonadota; class Alphaproteobacteria; order Rhodobacterales; family Paracoccaceae; genus Haematobacter; species Haematobacter sp. Next base: position 109,249 of record NZ_DAMDHB010000003.1, read on the forward strand.
CAGAGGCAGGAGATACCGTCCTGCTCGCGCCTGCTGCGGCCAGTTTCGATCAATATCCGAACTTCGAGAAACGCGGCGAACATTTCATGGAACTGGTCCGCGCCCTGCCTCCCGCATGACCCCGGCTCAGATTTCCTTTTCGGTGGTTGCGGTGTTGCAGCGCCATCGGGCGATCCGCCATTTCGGATGGCTGTCCACCCAGCGGGCGAGTTCCGGCTGCGCGCTCATCATGCAGGTGAGCGGCGTGACTTCGATGAACAGCAGGCTTTTCTTTTCGCAAAGCGCGGGTGCGGCGGTCAGACAGGCGATGAAAGCGAGTTCGATCATGGCGGGCCTCCGGTTGAAGCTTGGGCCTCCCTCTGGAAACGCTGCAGCGAATCGGGTGTTCCAGACCATTCGCATTTTCGGTGATGCAGCAGCCGACGCCACGTCCCTGCATCTCCGGCGAGGGTGATTGCCGTGGAAACGATCATCCATGCGGACTGGAGCGTCGCTGTGCAAAAGCGGTGGCAGGCGCGGGCGACGCGTGAGGGTGGGGTCTGGACGCTTCACCCGCCGGTGAGGGGGTTGGAGGCCACGGATCTGCTCCGCACCTCCCGCGCGGGCCGTCTGATCGCAGGGTTCGACTTTCCCATCGGCGTTCCGGCCTTTTACGGCCGGCAAACGGGGTTTCGCGATTTCCCAACGCTGCTGGACGCGCTGGCTGAGGAGGATTGGGCGGCCTTCCTGTGCGTCGCGGCAGAAAGCGATGAGATTTCGGTGAAGCGTCCCTTCTATCCGCACCGGCCTGGCGGGCGCCGGCAGGAGGATCTCATCCGTGCGCTGGGGGCCGAGCGGATGGATGATCTACGCCGGTGCTGTGACCGTGCGACCGACGAAAGGCCTGCCGCGCCGCTTTTCTGGACGCTGGGCGCCAATCAGGTTGGCAAGGCCGCGCTGGACGGCTGGATGCGGGTCATCCTGCCCGCACGCCGGGCCGGTGCGGCGCTCTGGCCCTATGATCGCGGCACGGAGATGCTGGAGCGGCCCTTCATCCTCGCGGAAACCTATCCGGCGGAGGCGATGCGCCGTCTGAAGTTCATGCCGGAGGGCCGCTTCAGCAAGCGGCGGCAGGCCGACCGGGCCACGGTGGCCGCCCGCGTCATTGGCTGGGCGGAGCGTCTGGGCGCAAGGCTCTCGACCGAACTTCTCACTGCACTTACCCAGGGTTTCGGTGCAGACAGGACGGCGGAGGATCGCTTCGACGCCGTGGTGGGCCTGTGCGGTATGATCGACCTCGTGGAACGGAAGGGCAGGGCGGAGGTGCCCGCTCTCGACGACGTTCACCTGTGGGAAGGCTGGATCTTCGGGAGAAGCCTGTCGCTCGCGCCCGCTCACGCAGGCGTGGCAGGGGAGCGGGTGTATTGACGCTGGCGCGAAACCACGGTTTCGGCTAGGTTACCGCATCAGACCCGGGAAAAACCGGGCGTATAGGGCAGAGGGCAGTCTTCCCATGACGGAAATGGTCTACGGCACTGCGCCCGTTCGGGCCGGTGAGCCTATACTCCCGCGGTGGTGGCGGACCATCGACAAATGGGCCGTTTCGGCCATCCTGCTGCTGTTCGGCGTGGGATTGCTGCTGGGCCTTGCCGCCTCTCCGCCGCTGGCCGCGCGCAACGGGCTGGACCCGTTCTATTACGTCAATCGTCAGATGTTCTTCGGCGGCATCGCCATCGCCGCGATGTTCATCGTTTCGATGATGTCGCCCGAAATGGTGCGGCGTGCCGGGGTGATCGGCTTTTTCGGGGCCTTTCTGGCGCTGGCGCTGCTGCCGTTCTTCGGGACGGATTTCGGCAAGGGGGCGATCCGCTGGTTCTCCTTCGGCTTCGCATCCGTGCAACCGTCGGAGTTCCTGAAGCCCGGCTTCGTCATCCTCTGCGCCTGGCTGATGGCGGCGGGGCAGGATCCGAACGGCCCGCCCGGCAAGACAATGTCGCTCCTCATTGCGGGTACGGTCGTCGGGATGCTGGCCATGCAGCCGGACTTCGGTCAGGCCGCGCTGATCCTGTTCGCCTGGGGCGTGATGTATTTCGTGGCGGGCGCACCGATGACGCTCCTGCTCATCGTCGCAGGGATCGTGGGGTTCGGCGGGACAGTGGCCTATGAAGGTTCCGAGCACTTCGCACGCCGAATCGACGGCTTCCTGACCGCCGAGATCGACCCGCGCACCCAGATCGGCTATGCCACCAACGCCATCCAGCAAGGCGGCTTCTTCGGCGTGGGCGTGGGCGAGGGCGAGGTGAAATGGTCGCTGCCCGATGCGCATACCGACTTCATCATTGCCGTCGCGGCGGAGGAATACGGCCTGATCCTCGTGCTGTGCATCATCGGGCTGTTCTGCCTCATCACCGTACGGTCGCTGTTCCGGCTGACGCGGGAGCGGGACATGTTCACCCGCCTCGCGGGGACGGGACTTGCCTGCCTGTTCGGGGTGCAGGCGATGATCAACGTGGGCGTCGCGGTGCGGATGCTTCCGGCCAAGGGCATGACGCTCCCCTTCGTGAGCTATGGCGGTTCCTCGCTCATCGCGGGCGGGATCGTCGTGGGCGCGCTGCTCGCCTTCACCCGGACCCGGCCGCAGGGGCGGATCGGCGACATCCTGACGAAGGGGCGCTGATCCATGGCCGCCGGCGAGGCATCACCGCTCCTGCTCATCGCGGCGGGTGGCACCGGCGGGCACATGTTCCCCGCCCAGGCGCTGGCGGAAGCGATGGTGCAGAAGGGCTGGCGGGTCAAGCTCTCCACCGATGCGCGGGGCGCCCGCTACACCGCCGGTTTCCCGCAGGCCGTTCCGGTGGAGGAGGTGAGCTCTGCCACCTTCGCGCGCGGAGGTCCGCTGGCCAAGGCCGCGACCCCGTTCCGCATTCTGGGCGGCGTTCTGGCAAGCGCGCGGGCCCTTCGCCGCGACCGGCCCGCCGTTGTGGTGGGCTTCGGCGGCTATCCGACGATTCCGGCGCTCGGGGCTGCCTGGTTGCTTGGTCTGCCGCGCATGATCCATGAACAGAACGGTGTTCTGGGCAAGGTGAACACCGCCTTTGCTTCGCGGGTCGATGCCGTGGCCTGCGGCACGCGGCCCACCGCCCTGCCTTCAGGGGTGGAGGGGGTGCATACCGGCAATCCTGTGCGCACGGCGGTGCGGGAGAAGGTCGGCGCTTCCTATATCCCCCCTTGCGAGGGGGTGATCCATCTGCTGGTCATCGGCGGCAGTCAGGGCGCGCGCGTGCTGTCCGACGTGGTGCCGGAGGCCATTGCCCGGCTGCCGGAGCGGCTCCGCACCCGGCTTTCGGTCTCCCACCAGGCACGGGAGGAGGATCTGCCCCGCGTGGTGGAGGCCTATCGCAAGGCGGGCGTAGTGGCCGAGGTGCAGACCTTCTTCACCGACGTGCCCCGGCGGATCGAGGAGGCGCAGCTTGTCATTTCCCGCTCCGGCGCCTCGTCGGTCGCCGATATCGCGGCCATCGGCCGGCCGTCACTGCTGATCCCCTTTGCCGCTGCCGCTGCGGATCACCAGACCGCCAATGCCCGCGGGCTGGCCGAGGCAGGTGCCGCCATCGTCATTCCCGAATCCCGGCTTGAGCCTGCCGGGCTTTCGGAGCAGATAGCGTCGGTCCTGTCGGACCCTGCCCGTGCGGAGGCCATGGCCGATGCCGCGCGGGGCGAAGGCCGCCCCGATGCGACGGAACGGCTCGTCACCCTGGTCGAAGCGATCGCCAACAAAGGAAAGAACCGATGAACGCTGCCACCAAGCTGCCGCTCGAACTCGGCCCCATCCATTTCGTCGGCATCGGCGGCATCGGCATGTCGGGCATTGCCGAGGTGCTGATGACGCTCGGCTATACCGTGCAGGGGTCGGACGCCAAGGCGTCGAAGATCACCGACCGGCTGGTGGGGCTGGGGGCGACCTTCTTTGAGGGGCAGCGGGCGGAGAATATCGGCGAGGCGGCGGTGGTTGTCATCTCCTCTGCCATCAAGCGCGGCAACCCCGAACTGGAGGAGGCGCGGCGGCGCAACCTGCCGGTCGTGCGCCGGGCGGAAATGCTGGCGGAGCTGATGCGGCTGCGCTCGAACGTCGCCGTGGCGGGAACCCACGGCAAGACCACCACCACCACGATGGTCGCGACGCTGCTCGACAAGGGCGGCTTCGATCCGACCGTCATCAACGGTGGCATCATCCACGCCTACGGCTCCAATGCGCGGGCGGGCGCGGGCGAGTGGATGGTCGTGGAGGCGGACGAATCGGATGGCTCCTTCAACCGGCTTCCGGCGACCATCGCCATCGTGACCAACATCGACCCGGAGCATATGGAGCACTGGGGCACCTTCGACGCGCTGCGGAAGGGGTTTTACGATTTCGTCACCAACATTCCGTTCTACGGCATCGCGGTCTGCTGTACCGACCATGCGGAGGTTCAGGCGCTGGTGGGCCGTGTGACCGATCGCAAGGTCGTAACCTTCGGCTTCAACGCGCAGGCCGACGTGCGGGCGATGAACCTGCGGTATGAGAACGGGACCGCCGCATTCGACATCCTCCTCCAGAACGAGGAAGGCGGACTGATCGAGGGCTGCACCCTGCCCATGCCGGGGGAGCACAACGTGTCGAACGCGCTGGCGGCCGTCGCCGTGGCGCGGCATCTGGGCATGAAGAAGGACGAGATTCGCACGGCGCTGGCGGCGTTTGGCGGGGTGAACCGGCGCTTTACCAAGGTCGCCGAGGTGAACGGCGTCACCATCATCGACGATTACGGCCACCATCCGGTGGAGATCGCCGCCGTGCTGAAGGCCGCGCGTCAGGCAACGAAGGGCCGCGTGATCGCCGTGCATCAGCCGCACCGCTATTCCCGGCTGCACAACCTGTTCGAAGAATTCTGCACCTGCTTCAACGACGCTGATGTGGTGGGCATCACCGATGTCTATTCCGCGGGCGAGGAGCCTGTGGAAGGTGCCGACCGCGATCACCTCGTGGCAGGGCTGATCGCGCACGGCCACCGTCATGCCCGCGCCATTCTGGACGAGGACGATCTGGCCCGGCTGGTGCGGGAGCAGGGGCGCCCCGGCGACATGGTGGTGTTGCTGGGTGCAGGTTCCATCTCCGGCTGGGCGCATGGCCTGCCCGCGCGTCTGGAAGGCCGGCAGGGCGGGGCGCGCGTCACGCCGCTTCGCGCGCGGGCCTGAGGGGGATGGCCGCAGCCATGGCGATATGACCTTCTCCTTCCTGCTGTCTGCCCTGTGGCTCCTGCTGGCGGCCGTGCTGGCGCGGCGTGGCTGGCGGGGGCGGCGGCGGGTCGTGCTGGCGCTGCTGGCGACGGGCATTCCGGTGCTGGGCCTCCTCACCCATTCCTGCGGGCCGGTGCTGGGGCTTGTCGCGCTCGGGATCGGCATGACCGTCATGGCGATGACCCAGCGGCCGCCGCGTCGCCGCCTTGACGGATGAGTTGAGCGGCGGGGCATGTCGCGCTATGGGATCGCCATGACCGACACGCTTCCCCTTCCCGCCGTGCGCGGCACGCTCACCCCCTCGCGCCCTCTGGCGGATCTGACGTGGCTCCGCGTCGGCGGTCCGGCGGACTGGTTGTTCCAGCCCGCGGATGTGGAGGATCTCTCCAGCTTCCTCGCCGCGCTGCCTCCGGCGATTGCGGTCTTTCCCATCGGCGTCGGTTCCAACCTCATCGTGCGGGATGGCGGTATTCCGGGTGTGGTGATCCGACTGGGCCGGGGGTTCAATGGGATCGAGACGGGGGACGGCACCGTCACGGCGGGGGCGGCCGCTCTCGATGCCCATGTGGCCCGGAGGGCCGCCGCCGAGGGGCTGGATCTGACGTTCCTGCGCACGATTCCCGGCTCCATCGGCGGTGCGGTGCGGATGAACGCGGGTTGCTACGGCACCTATGTCGCCGACCGTTTCGTGAGTGCGGAGGCGATCCTGCGCAACGGCGATCGGGTGGTTCTGGGGCGGGAGGCGCTTGCCTTCGGCTATCGGGAGACCTTTCTGCCCGAGGGCGCGGTGATCGTCTCCGCCACCTTCCGTGCGCCTGCCGGTGACCCGTCGGCGCTGGAGGCGCTGATGGTGGAGCAGGTCGCCCGCCGCGATGCCTCCCAGCCGGTGAAGGAGCGGACGGCCGGTTCTACATTCCGCAATCCGTCGGGTGCAAGCTCCACGGGCCGTGCCGACGACAGCCATGAGATGAAGGCGTGGAAGCTCATCGACGACGCGGGCATGCGCGGCGCGCGGCGGGGCGGGGCGGAGATGAGCCCGAAACACGCCAATTTCCTCGTCAATACCGGGGGGGCGAATGCCGCCGATCTGGAGGGGCTGGGCGAGGAGGTCCGAAATAGGGTGTTCCAATCGAGCGGTTTGTGGCTAGAATGGGAAATCATGCGCGTCGGAAAACCGGCGGGCAGTTGACGGCCTGTTGGGCTGGCCAATAACCAAAAGGGGGACAACCCCCTGATAACAGGGCGAAAGCCCGGACGAGGCGGTGGGGCATGTCGAGCAGGGCAGCCCCCAAGGTGGCGGTACTGATGGGTGGGCCTTCCGCGGAGCGGGAGGTGTCGCTTGTCTCCGGGCGTGAATGCGCCGGCGCGCTGAGGGTGGCGGGTTACGATGTGGTCGAGGTGGACGCGGGGCCGGATCTGGCCGCGCGCCTCGATGCCATTCGCCCTGATGTAGCGTTCAATGCCCTGCATGGCCGCTGGGGGGAAGACGGCTGCGTTCAGGGCCTGCTCGAATGGCTGCGGATCCCCTATACCCATTCGGGCGTTCTGGCGTCCGCCCTGGCGATGGACAAGATCCGGGCCAAGGCCGCCTTTGCCGTCGCCGGCCTTCCTGTGGTCGAAAGCTGCCTCGCCACGGCGGAGGAGGTGCGCGAACGTCACGTGATGGCCGCGCCCTATGTGGTCAAACCCCATAACGAAGGATCATCCGTCGGTATCCATATCGTTGCAGCCGCCAACAACGGGCCTCCCGCGCTGACCGGCGTCTCCGGCACGATGATGCTGGAAACCTATGTGCCCGGGCGCGATCTGACGGTCGCGGTGATGGGGGCTGAGCCGCTGGCCGTGACCGATATCATCACCGAGGGATGGTATGATTACGACGCGAAGTACCGCCCCGGCGGGTCGCGTCACGTGGTGCCCGCCGATATTCCCGCCGAAGTGGCGGATGCCTGTCTCGACTATGCGCTCCGTGCCCATCGGGTGCTTGGTTGCCGGGGGATCAGTCGCTCCGATTTCCGCTGGGACGACTCCCGCGGGGTAGAGGGGCTGGTCATTCTGGAGACGAACACCCAGCCCGGCATGACCCCCACCTCGCTTGCGCCGGAACAGGCGGCGGCACGGGGCATCTCCTTCCCGGAGCTGTGCCGGTGGATCGTGGAGGATGCCTCGTGCGATCGGTGATGCGCCGCGATCCTGCCCCATCCCGTATCGCCTACCGCCTTCAGCGGATCTGGCTGACCCCGCTTTACCGCCGCCTGATACGTACGGGTGTGCCCCTGCTTCTGGTCGCCGCGGTGGCTGGCATCTGGTTCTCCAACGCGGATCGCCGCGCGCAGGTGGCGGGTGTCGTTCAGGACATCCGCGCCCGAATCGAGAGCCGGCCGGAGTTGCAGCTCGTCCGTCTCACGGTGAGCGGCGCTTCGCCGGAGACGGAGGAGGCGATCCGTTCCGGGCTGGCCATGCAGTTTCCCGTGTCGTCGCTGGCGCTCGACCTGAGCGCGCTTCGCGCCCGGGCCGAAGGGCTCGATGCCGTGCGCCGCGCCGATGTTCGGGTGCGGCCGGAGGGGACGCTGGAAGTCGCGGTGACGGAACGTCTGCCGATCGTCGTGTGGCGGAATGCCGATGACCTCGTGCTGCTGGATGAGGCCGGCCACCGCGTGGCCGGGCTGGAGAACCGCATCGACCGCCCGGACCTGCCGCTGATCGCCGGTCCGGGTGTTCAGGACGTGGTGCCGGAAGCGATGCGGCTGCTTGCCGCGGCGGAGCCGTTGCGCACGCGCATCCGCGGTCTTGTCCGCATCGGGGAGCGGCGCTGGAACCTCGTGCTCGACCGCGGGCAGGAGATCATGCTGCCGGAGCAGGATGCCGTCGCCGCGCTCGAACGGGTCATCGCGCTCGATCAGGCGGAGGATCTGCTGGATCGCGACGTGACGGTCGTGGACATGCGCATCGGCCGCCGCCCGACCCTCCGCCTTTCCGAAGAAGCCATCGCCGCGCTGCAGGGGGCAAGCCTCACCGCACGCAATACACGCCAGACCAAGGGAGCCCTGCATTGACCGACCTCTATCAATCGCAACGTGCGATGCGGAACATGCGCAGGGCGGCCATGCAGCGGGGAGTCGTGGCGATTCTCGACATCGGCACCTCCAAGATCGCCTGCGTGGTGCTGCGGTTCGACGGGCCGGACAGTTTCCGCGAGCAGGATGGCGTGGGGCCGATGGCCGGCCAGTCCTCCTTCCGCATCATCGGCGCCGCCACCACCCGCTCCCGCGGCGTGCGCTACGGTGAGGTGGCCGCGATGCAGGAGACGGAACGTGCGATCCGCACCGCCGTCACCGCCGCCCAGAAGATGGCCAATGTGCGGGTTGACCATGTCATCGCCTGCTTTGCCGGAGGCGAGCCGCGCTCCTACGGGCTGGCGGGTGAGGTGGAGGTTTCCGACAGTCTGGTCACCGAGGAAGACGTGGCTCAGGTGTTGTCCGCCTGCGAGGTGCCACCCATCGGTCATGGGCGCGAGGTGCTGCACGCCCAGCCGGTGAACTTCGCGCTCGATCACCGCTCCGGCCTTGCCGATCCTCGCGGCCAGATGGGGCGGCGGCTGGCCTGCGACATGCACCTTCTGACCGTTGAGGGCGCGGCGGTGCAGAACCTGCTCCACTGCATCAAGCGCTGCGATCTGGAACTCGCGGGGATCGCCTCCTCCGCCTATGTCTCCGGCATGTCGGCGCTGGTGGAGGATGAGCAGGAGCTGGGTGCGGCCTGTATCGACATGGGCGGCGGCGCCACCGGGCTGTCGATCTTCCTCAAGCGCCACATGATCTATGCCGACAGCGTGAGGATGGGGGGGGAGAATGTCACCTCCGACATCGCGCAGGGCCTGCGCATCCCGCTGGCCACGGCGGAGCGGATCAAGACCTTCCACGGCGGCGTCGTGGCAACAGGCGTCGATGACCGCGAGATGATCGAGATCGGCGGCGATTCCGGCGACTGGGAGAAGGATCGCCGGACCGTCAGCCGCTCCGAGCTGATCGGTATCATTCGTCCGCGGATGGAGGAGATACTGGAGGAAGTGCGCGCGCGTCTCGACGCCGCGGGCTTCGAGCATCTCCCCTCCCGGCAGATCGTGCTGACCGGCGGATGCAGCCAGATGCCGGGGATCGACGGGTTGGCCGCGCGGATCCTGGGCCAGCAGGTGCGTCTTGGCCGTCCGCTCCGCGTGCAGGGCCTGCCGCAGGCGGCCACGGGTGCCGCTTTCGCTTCATCCGTGGGGTTGTGCCTTTTTGCGACTCACCCGCAGGACGAGTGGTGGGATTTCGATATCCCGATGGGTCGCTATCCGGCGCGTTCCCTGCGCCGCGCGGTCAAATGGTTCCGCGAGAACTGGTAACCGCTACATCCTGCGTCATAGGCGAAATCCCGCTTGCCGCCCCTGCGCGGCAGGCCAGATTTTGTAGGAAAACCGCGTTTTTTTCGTGACCTTCGCTGCCACACACTGTAGCCTTTAGGTAACGTGCGGGAAAAAATCGGCCATGAGCCGGCACAGGCAGGCGGGACCAGAACCATGACATTGAACCTGACGGTCAACGACCAGGAAGAGCTGAAGCCGCGTATCACGGTGTTCGGCGTCGGCGGGGCAGGCGGTAACGCCGTCAACAACATGATCGAGAAGCAGCTTGAGGGTGTGGAGTTCGTCGTCGCGAACACCGACGCGCAGGCGCTCCAGCAGTCGAAATCCACCGCACGCATCCAGATGGGCGTGAAGGTGACGGAAGGTCTTGGCGCCGGTGCGCGTCCTCCCGTCGGCGCCGCCGCGGCCGAGGAGACGATCGAGGAGATCGTTGACCATCTCGCCGGCGCGCACATGTGCTTCATCACCGCAGGCATGGGCGGCGGCACCGGAACGGGCGCCGCGCCGATCATCGCGCAGGCCGCGCGTGAACTGGGTGTGCTGACGGTCGGCGTCGTGACCAAGCCGTTTCAGTTCGAAGGCAACAAGCGGATGCGTCAGGCCGAGGAGGGGATCGAGAACCTCCAGAAGGTCGTCGATACGCTGATCATCATTCCGAACCAGAACCTGTTCCGTCTGGCCAATGAGCGCACGACCTTCACCGAAGCGTTCCAGATGGCCGACGACGTGCTGTATCAGGGCGTGAAGGGCGTGACCGACCTCATGGTGCGTCCGGGCCTCATCAATCTCGACTTCGCCGACGTTCGCGCGGTGATGGACGAGATGGGCAAGGCCATGATGGGCACCGGTGAGGCAGAGGGCGAAGATCGCGCCATCCACGCCGCGGAGAAGGCCATCGCCAACCCGCTGCTGGACGAGATCAGCCTGAACGGTGCGAAGGGTGTCCTCATCAACATCACCGGCGGTTACGATCTGACCCTGTTCGAACTGGACGAAGCGGCGAACATCATCCGCGACAAGGTCGATCAGAACGCCAACATCATCGTCGGCTCCACGCTGGATACGACGATGGAGGGCCGGATCCGCGTCTCCGTCGTGGCGACCGGTATCGACGCTGCTCCCGTGGCCGATGAACTCCCCGTGCCGCGCCGCAGCCTTGCCGCGCCGCTCGCGCCCCAGCAGGCGCAGGCTGAGCCCGTCCAGCACACGCCGCAATTCGTCCCGCAGCAGCCCGCCGCGCGGGAGCGTCCCCAGCCGCAACAGTTCCACGCGTCCCAGCAACCGGTTCAGCAACCCGCTGCCCGGGCACCGCGTCCGGCTCCGCAGCCGCAGCCGCAGCGCCAGCCGCAGGAGCCGAGCTTCGATGCCTATGCCGCCCGGCAGGAACCGCAGCAGCGCTATGAGGAGGCGGACGATCTGCCGCCGCCGGCTTATCAGCCGCAGCCCGCCTATCAGCCGCAGGCTGCGCGTAACTATCCGGTCAATGACGATCCGGCGGCCTTCGTCGCTCCCCGTGGTGCGCGCCCCGCGGGCACCCCTTCGGAGGAGACGCTCGCCCGTCTTCATGCCGCGGTAAGCAAGTCGCCCGCTCCTCAGGCCGCCCGCCCCGTGGCGCATCGCCCGCAGCAGGCTCAACCCGCCCCGGCAGCAGAACGCCCACGCATGGGGATCAGCTCCTTCATCAACCGGATGACCGGGCATGGTGAGGCAGCCGCTCCGGCGGAGCGCCCCGCGCCGCAACAACCCCGCCAGCAGCCGCAGGTTTCGGGTTACGAGGAAGAGCCGAACATGTCGCCCGAGCAGGAGCGGATCGAGATTCCGGCCTTCCTGCGGCGTCAGGCAAACTGAATAAACCAAGAAACTTCGTGAACAAAACCTGGGAGGGTCGAAGCAATTCGGCTCTCTTTTTATTTTTGTTTTCAAATGCTTAGATAACGAACGCCGCTTGTTCGGCAGGTTTGTGCGGTGTGTAACGCTCTCTGTTACATGAGGTAGCAAAGAGTGAATTGAGGTCTGGATATCAAGCCCTTACCTCCATGCTTGTCGGATCGACCGCAAACAGGCGTTTGTGATCCCGGCGTGTAGAAGGATGAACGAAGTGCAAACGACGATCAAATCTCAGGTGACGTTCACCGGCGTGGGTCTCCACTCCGGCCGTCCCGTGCGCATGACGATCCATCCCGCCTCCGCCGAATACGGGATCTGGTTTCGCCGGACAGATGTGGAAGGGGACAACCTGATCCCGGCCCGCTGGGATGCGGTGGTGCCGTCGAAACTCTGCACGCTGATCGCCAACCGCTCCGGCGCGTCGGTCTCCACTATCGAACACGTGATGGCGGCGCTCGCCGGATGCGGCGTGACCAACGCCCTGGTGGAGGTCGATGGGCCGGAAGTACCGATTCTGGATGGTTCGGCGCAGCCCTTCGTTAAGGGTATCCTGTCCCGCGGCCTGCGCGAGCTTGCAGTGCCGGTGCGCGCGCTGCGCATCCTGAAGCCCGTCGAAGTGCGCAATGGCGCGGCATGGGCGCGGCTGGATCCGGCCGACATGCTGGAGATCGACTTCACGATCGACTTCGCCGAGCCGGCAATCGGCCGTCAGGAAAAGGCGCTCAACATGTCGAACGGCGCTTTCGTGCGGGAGCTGTGCGACAGCCGCACCTTCTGCCGTCAGGACGATGTGGAGCGGATGCAGGCCAATGGTCTGGCGCTTGGTGGCACCTATGAGAATGCTGTCGTCTTTGACGATGACAAAGTCCTGTCCCCCGGCGGACTGCGCCACAAGGATGAGGCCGTCCGCCACAAGATGCTGGATGCGCTTGGCGATCTGGCGCTCGCAGGGGCACCGATCCTTGGCAAATACACGTCGCAACGCGGTGGTCATGCGCTCACCAACAAGCTGCTCCGGGCGCTGTTCGCGGATCCCTTCGCCTATCGCATGGTCGATGTGGCCGAAGGCGTCACGGGCGGAAAGCTGCCGGGTGTGGGTGTGCGCCGCACCGACGTGCCCGTTCTCATCTGAACCCGAAGATCACGCTTTCGACCCTCGCGACGCCGGGGGTCGATTGCCGTTTTGCGCCCCGGATTTTTCTATGTTAGGACCAACGGGAAACAGGCGGCGAAACGGGCTGCAACGTCCCGAAAAGGGGTCGGCAGACCGGCAAGCGCATCGCCCGTGGGGCAGTGAATGAGGTTCAGGATCATGGCAGGCTGCAAGCGGGGAGCGATTCTCGTCGGGTCGATGATGCTGGCGACGATTCTCGCGGGCTGTTCGGGGAATGGCGGTTCGGGGACGAACGTGCCGCTGGACAATTTCACCGCGGAGCAGATCTACCAGCGCGGTGAGTATGAGCTTGAGACAAACCGCAAGCCGAAGGACGCGGCGCATTACTTCTCGGAGATCGAGCGGCTCTATCCCTATACCGAATGGGCCAAGCGCGCGCTGGTGATGGAGGCCTATTCCTACCATCAGGCGCGTGACTATGAGAACGCGCGCGGTGCGGCCCAGCGGTTCGTCGATCTCTATCCCGGCGATCAGGATGCGGCCTATGCCCAGTATCTTCTCGCACTCAGCTATTACGATCAGATCGAGGCCGTTGGCCGCGATCAGGGGCTGACCTTTCAGGCGCTTCAATCGCTCCGCGACGTGATCGAGAAATATCCCGACAGCGAATATGCGAAATCGGCGATGATGAAGTTCGACCTCGCCTTCGACCATCTTGCGGCGAAGGAGATGGAGATCGGTCGCTTCTACCTGAGCCGGGGGCATTACACCGCCGCGATCAACCGGTTCCGGGTGGTGGTGGAGGATTACCAGACCACGACCTATACGCCCGAGGCGCTGCACCGTCTGGTGGAGGCGTATCTCGCGCTCGGCTTCGAGAACGAGGCGGTAACGGCGGCGGCGATTCTGGGGCACAACTTCCAGTCCAGCCCGTTCTATCAGGACAGCTACGCGCTCCTGCGCGGCCGCGGGCTGGAGCCTGAAGTGCGGGGCGATAGCTGGCTGTCGCGAATCTATCGGCAGACGATCCGCGGCGAGTGGCTCTGACGGGCCGCGCGGGCTGGGGGGAACCATGCTCCGCGGGCTGGATATCCGCGACATTCTCATCATCGACCGGCTGGAGCTGACGTTCCATCCGGGCCTGAACGTGCTGACCGGCGAAACGGGGGCGGGGAAATCCATCCTGCTCGACGCGCTGGGATTCGTGCTGGGCTGGCGCGGCCGGGCGGAGCTCGTGCGGCAGGGTGCGGCACAGGGCGAGGTGACCGCGGTCTTTGACCTGCCCCCCGGGCACCCGGCGCGGGCGGTGATGACGGAGGCCGGTTTTCCCGACGACAGCGAACTGATCCTCCGCCGCGTGAACATGCCGGACGGGCGCAAGACCGCGTGGATCAACGACCGCCGTGCCGGGGGTGAGCTGCTTCGCGCCTTGTCGGAGACATTGGTGGAGCTGCATGGCCAGCATGATGACAGGGGTCTGCTCAACGCCCGTGGGCATCGCCGGCTGCTGGACGATTTCGGAGGTCTCGCGTCGGAGGTGGAGGCAGTCCGCATCGCATGGCGGCGGCTTGCCGCTGCGCGCCAGGCGGAGGCTGCCGCGACTGCCGCGCTTGCGGCGGGCAAGGCGGAGGAGGAGTTCCTGCGCCATGCCGATGCGGAGCTGGAGCGCCTCTCCCCGGACGTGGGGGAGGAGGCGGATCTCGACGCCCGCCGCCGCATGATGCAGGGGGCGGAACGCATCCGCGCCGATGTGGCCCGTGCGGGCGATGCGCTCGGCCTTCAGGGGGCAGAGGGCGCGATGACGGATGCGCTCCGCTGGCTGGAGGGGGCCGCAGACAAGGTGGAGGGGGTTCTGGAGGAGACCGTCGCCGCCCTGGGGCGCGCGCTTGCCGAACTGGCGGAGGCGCAGTCCGGGGTGGAGCGTTGTCTGGATGTGCTGGATTTCGATCCCGGTGCGCTGGAAGCGGTGGAGGAGCGGCTGTTCGCCATCCGGGCGCTGTCGCGCAAACATGCGGTGCTGGCCGACGACCTGCCTGCGCTGGCGGCGGCGATCCGGGCGCGGCTGGCTGCCGTGGATCAGGGGGATCAGGCGCTTCTCCGCGCCGCCGCGGAGGTGGAGGCGGCGAGCCTTGCCTATGACAGCGCCGCCCGCGCGCTCACCGCCCGGCGGCAGGAGGCCGCGACACGGCTCGACCTGTCCATGGCGGAGGAGCTGCGCCCGCTTCGCATGGAGCGCGCGGTCTTCACGACGCTGGTGGAGGAGGGCGATCCCGGCCCGGAGGGACGGGATGCCGTGACCTTCACAGTGGCGACGAACCCCGGCGCACCGGCGGGTCCGCTGGACCGGATCGCATCGGGGGGCGAACTCTCGCGTTTCCTCCTCGCGCTGAAAGTGTCGCTGACCCGGCAGGCAGGCGGGCAGACGCTGATCTTCGACGAGATCGACAGGGGTGTGGGAGGCGCCACCGCCGATGCCATCGGGCGCCGTCTCCACCGTCTGGCGGAGGAGGGGGCGCAGGTGCTGGTTGTCACCCATTCCCCGCAGGTCGCGGCCTATGGCGCGCAGCACTGGCGGGTGGAAAAGCGGGTGGAGGGCGGCATGACGCTGTCTTCGGTCACGCCGCTCGGCGCGGAGGCGCGGGTGGACGAGATCGCCCGCATGCTCGCGGGCGATGTGGTGACCGATGCGGCGCGCGATGCGGCGCGGGCGCTGCTCTCCCCCTGACGGTCAGAGGGGGGCTGTCGCCCTCTGCAGCCAATCCAGCGTTTCCGGGCTGACGCGCTCCCCGATGCGCTCCAGCACTTCCGCGTGATAGGCGTCGATCCAGAAGCGTTCCGCGGGCGAGAGCATGTCGGGCAGGATCAGCCGCCGGTCGATCGGCACCCAGGTGAGCGTGCGGAAGGAGAGCATCGCCCGGTCGTCTCCGCCGGGAAGCGTCGGGGCTTCCTCAACCACCAGCAGGTTTTCCGTGCGGATGCCGAAGGCGCCCTCGCGGTAGTAGCCCGGCTCGTTGGACAGGATCATGCCCGGCTCCAGCGGCACTTCCGAGATGCGGGAAATGCGCTGCGGCCCCTCGTGCACGCAGAGGAATGCGCCAACCCCGTGCCCCGTGCCATGGTCGTAATCCTGCCCGGCGAGCCAGAGCGGCATCCGCGCCAACGCATCCAGATCGCGGCCCGCCAATCCGCGCGGCCAGCGGGCGCGAGAAATGGCGACCATGCCCTGCAGCACACGCGTGAAGGCAAGCTTCTCCGGCTCTCCCACCTGTCCGACCGCGACGGTGCGGGTGATGTCCGTCGTGCCGTCCACATATTGCCCGCCCGAATCGACCAGCAGAAGCTCTCCGGTTTTCACCGGACGATCCGTGCCTTCGGTCACACGGTAATGCACGATGGCGCCGTTCGGACCCGCGCCGCAGATCGTGTCGAAGCTGATGTCCCGGAGCGCATTGGTCGCGCGGCGGAAGCCTTCGAGCGCGGAGACAACGGCGATCTCCGTCAGCGTACCCTTCGGCGCCTCCGCATCGAGCCAGGCGAGGAACGCGCACATGGCCGCCCCGTCGCGCAGATGCGCCTCCGCCGTTCCGGCGATCTCGGCGGGGGTCTTGCGGGCTTTCGGCAGGATGCAGGGATCCGGCGCCCAGACGATCTCCACACCCGCAGCGGCGAGCCGGTCCGACACCGCCTTGGGCGCGGAGGCCCGATCGACGCGGACCGGGCCTTTCAGGCCGTCCAGCGCGGGGGCAAAGTCCTCCACCGGTTCCACGCTGATCTCCGGCCCGAGATGACGGCGCAGATCCGCGTCGAGCTTCCGCTCATCGACAAAAAGCCGGAGCCGCCCGTCATCGCCAAGGATGGCAAAGGCATGGACGACCGGGTTGCGCGGAATGTCGCGGCCCCGGATGTTCAGAAGCCACGAAATACTGTCGGCGAGGGTGAGGATCGCGGTCTTCTGCCCGGCCTCCTTCAGCGCCGCGGCGAGGCGGGCACGTTTCGCCGCGCTTGTCTCGCCCGCCAGCGCCTCCGGCTGCACCTCCACCCGGCCAAGCGGCGGGGTGGGCTGATCGGGCCAGATGGCGTCAACAAGGTTCTCCGTCGGCTCCAGCGTCACCCCGGATCCGGCCAGCGCGGTGGCGATCCGGTCGATCTCGTCGCGGCTGTGCAGCCAGGGGTCGTAGGCCACCCGCCCCTGCGGCAGATGCGTGCGTATCCAGTCGCCGGGTTTTGTCTCCGGCCACGGAACGGGGGTGAAGCTGTCGAGGGCGACCTGTGCCTTCACCTGCACGCGGTAGCGTCCGTCGATGAACACGCCCGCGATTTCAGGCAGCACGATCGCGAACCCTGCCGAGCCGGTGAACCCGGTGAGCCATGACAGCCGCGCGTCATGATCGGCGACATACTCGCCCTGATGGGCGTCGGCGCGCGGCACGATGAAACCGTCGAGCCCCCGCTCCGCCAGAAGCTTGCGCAGTGCGGCGAGTCGCGGCGGACCCTGCTCCGGCGACGTGGGCGCATCGAAACTCTGGAACATGGGACTCCCCCGGCCTGACCGCGCCTCCAACCGACGCGCCCCTGTCTAGCGCGGCGCCAGCGGCGCGGACAAGACGAGAGCGGGGCGCAACTCCATCGCAGGCGTGGGACCGGACGACAGCGCCGGCTATAAACAGTCGCTCACCAGGGGTGGGGCGCCCATCAGGCCCGACGGGCGAATCGCCCTCCGGCGCCGGGCAGTTTCGCCCGTGCCCGCGCCCGGGGATCGGCGTCGAACAGCGCGGCCAGTTGCTCCGTCATCGCGCCCGCAAGCTGCTCCACATCGGTGATTGTGACGGCCCGATTGTAATAGCGTGTGACGTCGTGACCAATGCCGATGGCGAGAAGCTCCACCGCCTTCTTGCGCTCCACCATCGCAATCACATCGCGCAGGTGTTTCTCAAGATAATTCGCCGGGTTCACGGAGAGCGTGGAATCATCCACCGGGGCGCCGTCGGAGATGACCATGAGGATCTTGCGCACCTCCGGCCGACCGGCCAGCCGCCGATGCGCCCATTCGAGCGCCTCACCGTCGATATTCTCCTTCAGCAGCCCTTCCTTCATCATCAGGCCGAGATTCTCGCGCGTGCGCCGCCATGGCGAATCGGCGGATTTGTAGATGATGTGACGCAGGTCGTTCAGGCGTCCCGGCTGCGGAGGGCTGCCTGCGGCCAGCCACGCTTCCCGGCTCTGCCCGCCCTTCCACGCGCGCGTGGTGAAGCCGAGGATCTCCACCTTCACCTGCGTGCGTTCCAGCGTCCGGGCGAGGATATCGGCACAGATGGCGGCAATGGAAATGGGTCGCCCGCGCATGGAGCCGGAATTGTCCAGCAGCAGCGTGACGACCGTATCGCGGAATTCGGTGTCCTTCTCCTGCTTGAAGGAGAGCGGCGTCGTGGGGTTCGCCACGACGCGGGCCAGCCGCCCGGCATCGAGCGTGCCTTCCTCCAGATCGAACAGCCAGGAGCGGTTCTGCTGGGCCTGCAGGCGGCGCTGCAACTTGTTGGCCAGCCGGGACACGGCCCCCTTCAGCGGTTCGAGCTGCTGGTCCAGATAGGCGCGCAGCCGTTCCAGTTCCGCCGGATCGGCCAGTTCCTCCGCCTTGATCTCCTCGTCATAGGCGGTGGTGAAAACCTTGTAGCCGGGATCGGCTTCCGAATGCGGGGCAGGGGGCGGAGGGTCGGTCGGCGGTTCGCCGTCCGGCATCTCCGCCTCCTCGGTCATCTCGCCATCGGCGTCGTGTTCGGTGGAGACCTGCGCCTCGGCGGCGTCCTGCTGCTGCTCCTGCGACTGTTCGGGGCTGGCCTCGTTCTCCTCGCCCTGCTCCTGATCGTCGCCCTCGCTCTCCGGCGCGTCCTGATCGTCTTCGGTCTCGGCGCTGTCTTCCTCATCCTCGTTCTCGAGGTCGGGATCGTCACCAAGCTGGTCGCCATAGCCGAGATCGGAGATCACCCGCCGCGCCAGACGCGCAAAGGCCGCCTGATCCGCCAGCACGTCCTGAAGGTTGGAGAACTGCCCACCTGCCTGATTCTCGATGAAATCCCGCCACAGGCCCATCACATTGGCCGCAGCAGGCGGCAGCGGCCGCCCGGTCGCGAGGTGACGGACGAGATAGCCCGCGGCCTGCGCCAGCGGCGCATCCGCCGCATCGCGGATCTGGCCGTAGCCCTTCCGCTCTGCCTCATGGCCGATCTTGGCGTCGATGTTCTTGGCCGTGCCGGGCATTTCCCGCGCGCCGATGGCCTCCGTCCGCGCGGTTTCCATGGCATCGTAGAGATCGCGGGCCATATCACCCTGCGGAAGGTAACGGGCGTGGGTTCCGGTATTGTGATAACGATGGCGGAGCGCGAATGCATCGGCGGTGCCACGGGCGAGGAGCACCTCGTCCTTCGTCACCCGCCGGGAAATCTGCGGCAGCCTGACCCCCTCCTTCGTCTGGCCGGGAGGATCGACCGAATAGGTTACGGCAAGATCGCGGTCCGCCGCCATGGTGCGGGTCGCTTCGGCCAGGGCCTTTTTGAACGGATCGGCGGGGTTGTCGTTGCGCTTGCTCATGGCAAAGATAAAGCACTGCGTCTGTCCCGCGGCAAGGCCCGGTGGGCAGATCACGGCGGTTTCCATGCCGCGCCTCGGTTACGTACAGGTGCCGTCTTGCGCTCTTTGGGCGGCAAGGCGACAGTTCGCCGGTCACTAAAGGAAATTCTGTCAACTTTGGAGAGTGTGACATGACCAAGCCGAAGATCGCCGTCATCATCGGATCGACGCGCCCCACCCGCTTCGCGGACAAGCCTGCCGCGTGGTTCATGGAAATCGCCGGTCAACGCGACGATCTCGAGGTCGAACTCGTGGATCTGCGGGATTATGACCTGCCGTTCTTCCATGAGGTCGCCAGCAACGCCTGGGTTCCGTCGCAGGATCCGAAGGCGGTGGCATGGCAGAAGAAGATCGCCGAATTCGACGGCTACATCTTCGTCGTGGCGGAATACAACCACTCGGTCACTGGATCCCTGAAGAACGCGCTGGATCAGGCCTATGTGGAGTGGGTCCACAAGCCGATGGGCGCGGTCGGCTATGGCGGCGTCGGGGCTGCGCGGGCCATCGAGCATCTGCGCGGCATCGGGGTGGAGCTGCAGATGGTGCCGGTGCGCAATGCGGTGCATATCGGCGGCGGCGATTTCTTTGCCGTGTCCCCGCTTGGCCAGAATGGCGAAATGTCCACCATCTCCGCCCATCTGGAGCCCTCCGCCAAGGGTCTGCTCGACGATATGGCCTGGTGGGCGAACGCGACGAAGGCCGCCCGCTCCGCCTGACGGTGTGGTCGCCCCGTCACGGATCGCGGCGGGGCGATTCCTTTCGGTACTGGCGGGCGCGCCACCTTCGCGGCTATGCCGGCCGCATGAAGAAAGGTCTCGCCCATGAAGGCCCTGATCGTCATCGACATGCAGATGGAGATGCAGCACCGGATCGATTCCGGTGCGGATCACGTCAATCCTGATGCGCCGCTTCGGATTGCCGCGCTGTCCGATGCCTTTCGCCAGAAGGGCTGGCCGGTTGTCCATGTCCGGCACCGCGATGCTGATCCCGCCTCACCGTTCCATCCCGGCGCCTCAGGCCACGCGCCCATGCCTTGTGACGATGCGTGGAAGAGCGAGCCGGTTTTCCTGAAGACCACATCCTCGGGCTTTGCCTCGACAGATCTCGCCCGCTACCTGCAAGGGAAAGGGATCTCGGACCTTGTCGTGACCGGTGCTGTGGCCGGGTTCTGCGTCAATTCTACCGTCAGGGCGGGGGCGGACCTCGGTTTCAACATGACGGTCGCGCGGGATGCTGTGATCGGCTTCGGCCTGCCCGCTGCCGGTCTGTCGGCGCGCACGATCTTTGATGTGACAATGGCGCATCTTGAGGCGGATTTCGCGCGGGTGACGGATGCCGCGGTGTTGCTGGACGAATAGCCTTTCCCGAATGCCCAAAGCAAAAGGCCCCGGACTGAGCCCGGGGCCTTTTGCTGTTCCGTTGCGCCTCAGGCGAGGCTCATCGACACCGCGCTTTCGGGCAGTTCCTCATCGAAGCAGCGCTGGTAGAACTCCGCCACCGTCTGACGTTCCAACTCATCGCATTTGTTGAGGAAGGTGAGCCGGAAGGCATACCCCACGGAGCGGAAGATCCGCGCATTCTCCGCCCAGGCGATGACGGAGCGGGGGGACATCACCGTGGACAGATCGCCGTTCATGAAGGCGGTCCGGGTCATGTCGGCCACGGTCACCATCTGGCTGATGATCTTGCGGCCTTTTTCCGTGTTGTAGGTCGGGTTCTTGGCCAGCACGATCGCCACTTCCGCATCGTGGGACAGGTAGTTCAGCGTGGCGACGAGGCTCCAGCGGTCCATCTGGCCCTGGTTGATCTGCTGGGTGCCGTGATAGAGGCCGGTCGTATCGCCCAGACCCACCGTGTTCGCGGTGGAGAAGATACGGAAATACGGATGCGGCGTGATCACCTCGTTCTGGTCGAGCAGCGTGAGCTTGCCGTCCGTCTCCAGCACCCGCTGAATCACGAACATCACATCCGCGCGGCCCGCATCGTATTCGTCAAACACGATGGCGGTCGGGTTGCGGAGCGCCCAGGGCAGGATGCCTTCCTGAAAAGCGGTGTATTGCTTGCCGTCCTTCAGCTTGATCGCATCCTTGCCGATCAGGTCGATCCGGCTGATGTGACTGTCGAGGTTGACCCGCACGCAGGGCCAGTTGAGCCGCGAGGACACCTGTTCGATATGTGTCGATTTGCCCGTGCCGTGATAGCCCTGGATCATCACACGGCGGTTGTATTGAAAACCTGCGAGAATCGCGAGCGTCGTGTCAGGGTCGAACTTGTAGGTCGGATCGAGCGTCGGCACGCGGTCGGTGGCTTCGGCGAAACCCTTCACCACCATGTCGCTGTCGATCCCGAAGACTTCGCGGACCGAGATTTCCTCGGTGGGTTTCGCATTCACGTCCATCGTTCTGCCCTGCGCTTTCGAGGCTCCCTGCCCCAGACCGGGCGGAGCATAACGGACCATGCGGGGAGAACAAGGGCACCCCCGTCACGGAACAGCGCGCGGTGGCAGCCGTTTCTCCCCCGACGGGCGTTCGTGGCCCGGAATGAAACGGAGAGATCACCCATGGCACGCTTCGACGGCAAGACGATTATCGTGACGGGCGCGAGTTCCGGCATCGGGCTCGCCACTGCACGGCGCTTTTCTGAGGAGGGCGCCAACGTGGTTCTGGTCGCCCGAGAGGTGGAGGCGCTGGCAGGGGCGGCAAAGGGCATGGACCAGGCAAGAACCCTTGCCTTTGCGGGGGATATCAGCCGCGAGCCGGATGTCATCTCCATCGCCGATGCGGCGGTGGAGCGTTTCGGGGGGATCGATGTTCTCGTCAACAATGCCGGGGTCGGCATGACCGGACGCATAGACGAAATGAGCCTTGAGGACTGGCGCAAGGTCATCGACATCGATCTGACCGGCGTTTTCCTGATGAGCCGCGCGGCCTGGCCGCAGCTTGAGAAGGCACAGGGGTCGGTGGTCAATACCTCCTCCGTTTCCGGTCTTGGCGGCGATTGGGGCATGTTCGCCTATAACGCGGCAAAGGGCGGGGTGAGCAACATGACCCGTGCGCTGGCGCTGGACGCGCGGGATTCGGGTATCCGCGTCAATGGCGTGGCTCCCGCGCTCACCCGCACCGGAATGACCGAAGAGATGATGGGCGATGAGGCGCTGGTGCAGAAATTCCTTGAGCGGATCCCGCTGGGTCGTGTCGGGGAGCCGGAGGATGTTGCCGCCGTCATCACCTTTCTCGCGTCAGAGGATGCGCGATTCGTGAACGGCGTCATCATCCCCGTCGATGGCGGGCTGCACGCCTCCAACGGGCAGCCGCCGCAGGCGTGAACCTCAGTCACGGAAGTGGCGGCTGTCCTTGATCTGGTCCCAGGCCCAGACGACCTCCTGCAACCGGTCCTCGTCGGAGCGGTTGCCGCCGTTCATGTCAGGGTGCAGATCCTTGACGAGGCTCTTGTACTGCTTGCGGATTTCCAGACGGCTCCAATGGTCCTTGGCCTCAAGGATCTCCAGCGCCTTCCGCTCCGTCGGCGGCAGCTTCCGCGTGATGCCGGAGGTGGGCGCCTTGGATTGCGTGGCCTTCTCCCCAAGAACCTCGAACGGGTCGTCGATGCCAAGCCGCGCCCAGGCCTTCGCTTCTTCGGTGCGCTGCGCGAAGGGCTTCGTTTCCCGGCCCCATACCCGGTCGCTGTCCATCATGCGCTGAAACTCCTCCTCCGTGGTGGAGGAGAAGAAGTTCCATTTCAGGTTGTACTCCCTGACATGCTCCTTGCAGAACCAGAGATACTCATCGAGGTGGTCGGGTGATTTCGGGGCACGGTATTGGCCGGCTTCCGTGCATCCCGGATGGTCGCAGCCCCGCTGTGAGGTTTCGAATGCGCCGGACATGCCCCGCCGACCACGCGTGCGGCGCTTCTTGTCCGTCGAAACACGAATGTCGAACTCAAAAGGGGGGCGGTTTGACATGGGGGTACCTTTTCGACTCGGGCCGACGAGTTTAGAGTTTTTGCAGCGCGATTGAAGGGGTTGACATCAAAAATGGCGGTTACTGACGAAATCCAGACCCGGCTTGAGGCGGCTTTCCGCCCGCGGCGCCTGTCCGTGGAGGATGAGAGCGAAAGCCACCGCGGCCATTCCGGCTGGCGGGAAGGCGGAGAAACGCATTTTGCCGTGACGATGGAAGCGGAGGATCTTGGCCCGCTCTCGCGCCTTGAGCGGCACCGGGCCGTTCATTCGGCACTGGGGCCGGACCTCATCGCCCGGATCCACGCTCTCCGCCTGACGCTCTCCGCCTGAGGACTATGGCTGTCCGGGATCCGTAGGCCGATCGGCGACGATGCGCGGCGTGGATCCCTCGGGTGCGCTCGCGACCAGCGTGGGTTTCTGCTCCGCCGGAGGCAGGGAAGGAGCCTGCGACTCGGGCTTCTCGCGGCCCCAGAGGCGCTGAACCATGCGGATGTCGGGCCGCGCGGCGGGGGCAATCTCCCGGGGCATGGCCGGCGCTTCCTCGCGAAGCCTGCGGAAGACCAGCAAGGTTTGAAAGGAACTCCGCGCCCGGGACAGGAGGCCGCGGGGTTCTTCGAGAGGCAGAGTGTCGGCCCGCAGATATTCCCACCCATCCGCCGCCATCCTGTTCATGACGTCGGAAACGGTGGCAGCCAGCTTTTCATCGGGCCGCTTGACCCCTTTGATCTTTGCGGGGCGGGACGGGGCGGGAAGCGCCTTGTACTCGTACCGTGACATACGTTCCTCGTTCGTGAATCACGCGCGACGAGGCGCGCCTTGGGCCGCGTAGGCTAGCAGATGTGTCCGCCTTGCGCGAGTTTCAAGCTGAAATGGAATGGCGTGGGCGGGCTGTGACGGCCAACACGTGGTGAGGAAAGAATTTTCTTAAAATGTTCACTGAGACGACACGAATCATGTTGAAATGCTCTCAAGTTAAGCAATAATGAAACCCATGAACGCGATGATCGGGCGTGTTGGGAGGCTCGCCGGATCATCTGGGTGAAGGTGATGTTTGTCGTCACTTTCATCTGCAGCTCCCGCTTCGCTCACCCGGATAGCGTCGCGGGAGCAGTAAAGAAGTCGCGATGGGTAACTGTCGCGATAGGCGGCGTCGGGGCATGACTCCGAGAGTGGAGCGTAACGGCAGGGGAGCGGATCCGTTACGTGGAGCTTCGGAAGACTACCCGCGACGTAGCGAGGAACGGCGGCCCTAGGCCGCCGTTTCCTTTTTGGCACATGATCCAAAGAGAAAATTGTCAGCAGTCTGCCCCCGGTAGCTGCCATCCGGCCTTCTTGCCAAGGCGGAGACGTCTGAATGCTCTGTCGGTGACGATCAGGTCCGGGATCGCCCCGCTTTGATAGACTGATAAATAAAGGCGGAGATCCATTGAAGGACAGGAAATCGGCCCGGCCATGAGCCAAAACCTGCGGCTTCCGGGGTGATCTCCGCGTGAGGGCACCCCCGGGATGTTTTCAGCAGCCCGCTAACAGGCTGCTGAAAAAGGCTTTTTGGCCTCTATTGGGGCGGAAATCGTTCGCCATCTGACGAATTCCAGCCGGAAATCTATATATTTCCGTGCCGTTTTCCGATTTCCGGCACCTAAGCATGACACTTCAGGACGTTTCCCGCAGCCGCTAACGGTACCGGGCAGCGCCCCCGCAGGCCAGGACCCGCGGGTTCGGCCTAGAGTCCGAGCTTCTGGGCAACCAGCGCGTTTACCGCCGCAGGATTGGCCTTGCCGCCGGTCGCCTTCATCACCTGTCCGACGAACCAGCCCGCCAGTTTGGGGTTCTGTTTGGCCTTTTCCACCTGCGCCGGGTTGGCAGCGATGATCTCGTCAACGGCGGCTTCGATCGCGCCGGTGTCGGTCACCTGCTTCATTCCCCGCGATTCGACGATCTCCGCCGGGTCACCGCCTTCGGTCCAGAGGATTTCGAACAGATCCTTGGCGATCTTGCCGGAGATGGTCTCATTCGCCAGCAGGTCGAGAATCCCGGCGAGTTGCGCGGCTGAAACCGGGCTATCCGAGATGCTCAGCCCCTCCTTGTTCAGCCGGCCGAAAAACTCGTTGATCACCCAGTTGGCGGCCTGCTTGCCATCGCGGCCGGAGGCGACGGCCTCGAAAAACACCGCGTTCTCCGTCTCGGCGGTGAGAACGCCGGCATCGTAATCCGTCACGCCGAAATCGGCGATGAAACGCGCCTTCTTCGCATCGGGCAATTCCGGCATCGCGGCGGCGATGTCATCGACCCATTCCTGCTCGATCTCCAGCGGCAGCAGGTCCGGGTCGGGGAAGTAGCGGTAGTCGTGCGCCTCTTCCTTCGACCGCATGGAGCGGGTCTCGCCCTTGTCCGGGTCGTAGAGACGGGTCTCCTGATCGACCTTTCCCCCGTCTTCCAGAATGGCGATCTGGCGGCGGGCTTCGTAGTCGATGGCCTGCTGGATGAAGCGCATGGAGTT
This sequence comes from Haematobacter sp., assembly GCF_032102465.1. Lineage (NCBI taxonomy): Bacteria > Pseudomonadati > Pseudomonadota > Alphaproteobacteria > Rhodobacterales > Paracoccaceae > Haematobacter > Haematobacter sp. The sequence goes on from NZ_DAMDHB010000003.1 coordinate 134,996, forward strand.
CATGTTCTTGATCTCGCAGCGGGTGCCGAGATGCGAGAAATCCTGCGTTGCCTGATATTTCTCGTATTGCCCCGGCCGGCAGACGGAGACGTTCACATCCGCGCGCAGGTTGCCGTTCTGCATGTTGCCGTCGCAGGTGCCCAGATACCGCAGGATCTGGCGCAGCTTCGCCACATAGGCGGCTGCCTCCTCCGGCCCGCGGATATCGGGGCGGGAGACGATCTCCATCAGCGCCACACCGGTACGGTTCAGGTCCACGAAGGACATGTTCGGATCCATGTCATGGATGGATTTGCCCGCGTCCTGCTCCACGTGGATACGCTCGATCCGTACGCGCCGCGCGATGCCGGGGGACATCTCGACCCAGACCTCGCCCTCGCCGACGAGCGGGTGATAGAGCTGGCTGATCTGATAGCCCTGCGGCAGGTCCGGGTAGAAGTAGTTCTTCCGGTCAAAGGCCGAACGCAGGTTGATTTTCGCCTTGAGGCCGAGGCCGGTCAGCACCGCCTGACGGATGCAGAATTCGTTCAGCACCGGCAGCATGCCCGGCATCGCCGCGTCGATGAAGCTCACGTGGCTGTTCGGCTCTGCCCCGAAGCCGGTGGAAGCGCCGGAGAACAGCTTGGCCTCAGACGCGATCTGCGCATGGATCTCCATCCCGATGACCAGCTCCCATTCGCCGGTCGCGCCGTGGATCACCTTGGGTTCGGGCGGGGCGGGGACTGTGTCCAGCATCTTGGCCTCCTTGGTCTCGGGATCTTCGCGTTACACGAAAGGCGGGGGAAATGTGCAAGGGGAAAAGCGGTTGTTGAGGCCGTCCCGTGCGGGAACTTCTCGTTTCAGGGCCCGTTTAGAGAGGGACACAACGAAAGGAGAGTCCCCGATGACCGATATCAGGAAAGCCCGCATCGCCATTCTCGCCACCGACGGGTTCGAGCAATCGGAGCTTGAGGTGCCGCTGAAGGAACTGCGTGACCGTGGCGCACAGGTCGAGGTCGTCACCCCGGAAGGCAAGGCGATCCGCGGCTGGAAGGACGGCAACTGGACGGACGAGATCAAGGCCGATCGCGAACTGGAGGAGGTGACCGAGAGCGATTACGATGCGCTCGTTCTTCCCGGCGGGGTCATCAATCCCGATAAACTGCGCACCAACCGGCGTGCTGTCGATCTGGTCAAGGCCTTCGTGCGGGAGGGGAAGGTCGTTGCCGCGATCTGTCACGGGCCGTGGATGCTGGTGGAGGCCGATGCCGTGCGCGGGCGCAACGTGACCTCCTACAAGTCGATCATGACGGACATGAAGAATGCCGGCGGTCATTGGGCGGACGAGGCTGTGGTTACCGATCAGGGCATCATCACCTCCCGCTCCCCCGATGATCTGGAGCCGTTCGTGGCCAAGATCGTCGAGGAAGTCAGGGAAGGAAAACATCAGCGCGCGGCCTGACCCCATATCTGAACCCCGTGGCGGTGGCGGGGATCCGCCACCGTGGCAGGGGTGTCGGCGGTTGACCGCCGACAGGATTTTCAAATGGTTGCAGGCCGGACCGGTTCCATCGCAGGGTCCGCGCGCCGGACGATCTGGTTCGGTGCAGCGCCCACGGTCCAATGCCTGTCACGTCCTTTCGCAGTCTCCTCCTCGTGGCGCTGGTGATGCTGCCGCTTGCCGCCTGTTCCACGCCCCAATCCGTCGAAGTGCCCACGGCACTCCCGGTTGCGCAATGGGACCACCGGCCGGAGGCAACGAAATGGACAAAATCCACACTCAATGCGCTGAAGGCGGAAGGGGCGGTCCTGCTTTCCGCCGTGCCGGATGATGTGGAGGATTTCTGCCCCGGTTATCGCACCGCGTCCACCGAGGAGCGGAGCGCATTCTGGACCGGGCTTTTCTCCTCCATCGCGCGGTATGAGAGCACGTGGAACCCCGAGGCCAAGGGCGGCGGTGGCCGCTACCTCGGTCTGATGCAGATTTCTCCCACAACCGCCCGTTACGTCGGGTGTGAGGAGACGGCGAGCGGTCTTTATGACGGGGCGAGCAATCTCGCCTGCGCGGTGAAGATCGCGGCGCGCAAGGCCGATCGGGCTGGCGTTGCCGAAGTGGTATCGGATTGGGGTCCGATGCATGATCCGGCAAAACGCGCCCAGATCTCCAAATGGACCCGCACCCAGGCTTACTGTCAGGTCTGAGGCCGCAAAGGCCGCTGCCGTTCTCGCGGGGCTGATTCCCCCGCAATCTTTCGCATGTCACGGGCAAGTGTCGCCACTGACCGGGTGACCCCGTTCCTCGTCGCTTGCGAACGGGATACCGCTTTTGCCCCGTTCGGATGGAAGGAGTGGAAAACGCCCGGCCTGAGCGGCAGGGCGGATGTTCATTCGGCCATGCGGCCGAGCATCTCGCGCATGTCTCGCGAAAGCCCACTTGTCGCCATCATGCGCTGCATCTCGCCAAGGGCGAGGCCCTGCCGGTCCGCGTCATACCGGCGCCATGTCTCGAACGCCGTGGACATGCGCGCGGCCAGTTGCGGGTTCAGCGGATCCACCTTCAAAAGCCAGTCCGCCACAAAGCGGTAGCCCGCGCCATCCGACCGATGGAAGGCCGCGTGATTGCCTGACAGTGCGCCCACCAGCGCCCGGAAGCGATTGGGCACCCTCCAGTCGAAATCGGCCCGCGCGGCCAGAGTCTGCGCCAGTTCCACGGCTGTCCCCGGCGCGGCATGGGCGAGCTGGAGGCTGAACCACTTGTCCATGACCAGCCGGTCCCCGGCCCATTGCCGCTGGAATCGGCCCACTTCTTCCTGCCCACGACCGATATCCAGTAGGGCGGCAAGGGCGCCGAGCTGCTCGGTCATGTTGTCGGCCGCCGCGAACTGCCGCGCGGCGCGCTGCCCCTCGTCGAGCCGGGTGAGGAAGCCAAGCGCCGTCAGCCGGAGCGCGCGGCAGCCGGCCGTCCGCGCGTCGGGCGTATAGGGGCCGGGCACGTCCATCGCCTCGTAAAGCCGTGACAGGGTAGGGGCGAGGGCCTCCGCCACGGCGAGCGTCAACCGCTGCGACGCGGTGTGTATGCGGTCCGGGTCCGGGGTCACACCCGCATCATGAAGTGTCTGCGCCATGTCGTCCTGCGAGGGCAGGCGGAGGGCCAGGGCGCGGAACGCCGGGTCAAGCGCCTCATCCCGCGCCACACGATCAAGCGCGGTGAGATAGTCGGGGCCGGGCGTCGCGCTCTCCGTCACCATGCGGGCGAGCACATCCTTGGCCAGCGCGCGGCCCGCATCCCAGCGGTTGAACGGATCGGTATCATGCGCAAGCAGGAAGGCCCGCTCCTCGCTCGATGTTTCCCGTTCCAGAATCACCGGGGCGGAGAAGCCCCGGAGAAGGGAGGGAACAGGGCACGTGGGCATATTGTCGAAGGTGAAGCTCTGCCGCGCCTCCGTCACCTCCAGCACGGTCGTCGGCAGCACTTCGTCCCCGTTCGGGTTCAGCAGGCCCAGGGCCACCGGAATGACACGCGGTGGTTTCTCGGGCTGGCCGGGGGTAGGAGGCGTCTGCTGGGCGAAGGTCAGGGTGTAGCGGTCGCCCTCATGGCGTTCGCTCACCGTCAGCCGGGGGGTGCCCGCATCGGAATACCAGCGCTTGAACTGTGTCAGGTCCCGCCCCGTCGCTTCGGTAAAGACCGCGAGCCAGTCCTCAATCGTCGCGGCATGCCCGTCCAGCCGGTCGAAATAGAGGTCGAGCGCCTTGCGGTAGCCCTCCTCTCCCACCAGCCGCCGCAGCATCCCGATCAGCTCTGCGCCTTTTTCATAGACGGTGGCGGTGTAGAAATTGTTGATTTCCACATAGCTTTCGGGGCGCACCGGATGCGCCAGCGGGCCGTTGTCCTCCCGGAACTGGCGGGCGCGCAGGGTCATCACCTCCTCGATCCGCTTCACCGGCTCCGACCGTTCGTCGCGGCAGAACTGCTGGTCGCGAAAGACGGTCAGACCCTCCTTCAGACAGAGCTGGAACCAGTCGCGGCAGGTGATGCGATTGCCCGTCCAGTTGTGGAAGTACTCATGCGCGATGATGCGCTCAATATTCTCGTAATCCGTGTCCGTCGCGGTTTCCGGGCTGGCCAGCACGTAGCGGCTGTTGAAGATGTTCAGCCCCTTGTTCTCCATCGCGCCCATGTTGAAGTCATCGACCGCGACGATGTTGAACACGTCCAGATCATATTCACGGCCATAGACCCGCTCGTCCCAGGCCATGGAGCGTTTGAGTGCATCCATCGCGTAGGCGCACCGATCCTCATCCCCGGGCCGGACCCATATGGCCAGCGCGACCTCCCGCCCTGAGCGGGTGGTGAAGCTGCTCCGATGCGCGACAAGCTGACCCGCGACGAGGGCGAAGAGATAGGAGGGCTTGGCCCAGGGGTCGTCCCATTCCGACCAGCCCGGCCCGGAGGCGACCGGATTGCCGTTCGACAGCATCACCGGCATGTCCGATTCGATCCGTACGCGGAAGGTCGCCATCACATCGGGACGGTCGGGATAGAAGGTGATCTTGCGGAAACCCTCCGCCTCGCATTGCGTGCAATACATGCCGTTCGACATGTAAAGCCCTTCGAGGGCGGTGTTCGCAGCCGGCGCGATCTCCACCTCCGACTCCCACAGGAAGGCGGTCCGCGGCAGCCGCGCCGCCGGAATCGTCAGCCCGCGGTCATCGGGCGTCACATCGAGCAGCACGCCGTCCATCCGCGCGGCGATCAGCGACAGGTGTTCTCCGTCCAGCCGGAGGTCGTGATGCCCCTCCCGCGCCGGGTTCGGGCTGAAGGCGATTCGCGAGATGACGCGCGTGGCATGCGGCGAAAGGCGGAACGTCATCTCGACATGGGTGACGAGCCACGCGGGCGGCAGGTAATCGCTAAGCAAGACCGGCGTCGGCGCGGTGTCTTTCATCTGTCTCTCCGCAGGCGCGGGGAACCTCCCCGGGAGCAGAACGTTAGGCAGGGAAGGAGAGGCGTGCAACCCGTCCGCCGGACCTCTCGTCCAACGACGCCACGGCAGGAGAAACCCATGTCCGCACCGAACACGAATATCGAGAAGCAGACCCGTCGCCACCGCGGCCCGTTGATCGGCATGATGCTGGTTGTGATATTCGCGGTGGGTATCATCTTTTTCTGGCTTGTCCGGGACACGGCCACGGCACCCGGCCCCGACGGAGCCGATGTTCAGATCGACGGCCGGACAGGCCAGCCGGTTCAGGATCAGACAGCCCCCGCGACTCAGCGCGCGGTGACGCCCGGCGCGCCGACCTCCGGCGAGACCGGAACTCCCGGCCAGTCCGGCCCCGCAGGCACGGTAACGCAGCCTGCAGTGCCCGTTGAGCCGCAACCGCAGAACTGATCCCGTGTATTCTGCCTTCGTTTCGGGCAGTTGACTGTTCTTTGGCGCCCGCGAAGCCGATGACCGCTTCTTTTTTGCGACCGGAGTTCATACATTGGTCGCAAAAGCGGGGAAAAGTCATGTCACGCCCGGTTGTGGGAATCATCGGCAATTATCTTGATATCGAGGGTCGTTATCGCGGCCATGCGGGTGGCGTCATCAACAGTGAGGCTGTGGCATTGGTGTCGCAGGGCGTGCCTTTGGTGGTCCCCGCGGATCCGCGACTGGTCTCCGTCGATGATCTGATGGAAGCCTGCGACGGGTTCCTCCTGACGGGTGGTCGGCCGAACGTCCACCCTTCCGAATATGGTGAGGAAGCGACCGAGGCCCATGGCAGTTTCGAGCGGGAGCGAGACGCCATCACCCTGCCGCTCGTACGGGCCTGCGTGGAACGCGGGCAGCCCTTCCTTGGTATCTGCCGGGGATTTCAGGAGGTGAACGTCGCCATGGGCGGCTCCCTTTTCCCGGAGATCAGAGACCTTCCGGGCCGCATGAATCACCGTATGCCCCCCGACGGCACGCTGGAGGAGAAGTTCGCCCTCCGCCATATCGTGAAGTTCACCAAGGGCGGCGTGTTCCACCGGCTGATGGGCACGGACGAGGTGATGACCAACACGCTTCACGGGCAGGGTATCAACCGTCCTGGCGCGCGTATCGTGATCGACGGCCATGCCCCGGACGGCACGCCGGAAGCGCTTTACGTGAAGGATGCGCCGGGGTTTACGCTGTCTGTCCAATGGCATCCCGAATGGAACGCCGCGAACGATCCCGTCTCCCGCCCGCTGTTCGAGGCCTTCGGACAGGCGCTGGAGGATTTCGCCAGCGCCCGCAGGGGAAGGAAGCTGCTCAGGACCGCCTGAGCAGCGAACGGACCTGAGCAGCAAACGGATCAGGCCACCGTCATCTTCAGGCCACCGTGGTCTCGCGCAGCACTTCTGCGACGGCGGATGCCAGCCGTGGGACGCTTTCCACGTTGAGCCCGGCCACGTTGAAGCGGCTGTCATCCACCATGTAGATGGCAAACTCCTCCCGCAGCCGCAGCACCTCCGCTTGCGTTAGCCCGAGACGGGAGAACATGCCGCGATGGCGGGCGACGAAGTCGAACCGCTCGGAATTGGTCGCCGTCCGCAGCGCCGCCGCAAGCTGCTGCCGCAGTTCGAGCATCCCCTCCCGCACGTCGCGAAGCTCCGCTTCCCAATCGGCACGGAGCGTCTCATCCTCGAGGATCATCGTCACGATCCGCGCGCCGTGATCCGGGGCGAAGGAGTAGTTCACCCGGTTCAGCGCTGCGAGATTATCCTGCGTGAGATCACGCGCCGTCTTGTCCGCCGCGACGGCGAACACGATCCCGGCCCGGTCGCGATAAAGGCCGAAGTTCTTGGAGCAGCTCGCCGCCACCAGCACTTCCGGCAGGCGGGAAACCAGAAGCCGCGTCGCCGCCGCGTCTTCCTCGATCCCGTCGCCGAAGCCCTGATAAGCGATATCGACCAGCGCGACGGCCTTCCGTTCCACCAGCAGATCGGCGATGCGATCCCACAGCGCGGCAGTGGGATTGGCGCCCGTCGGGTTGTGGCAGCAGCCGTGCAGCAGGACGATATCGCCCTCCGCCACGCCCGCGAGATCGGCCAGCAGCCCCGCCTCGTCCACCTCACCCGTGACCGGGTCGAAATAGCGGTATCCGCGATGGGCGATACCCAGATGGCGGGCGATGGACGGATGGTTGGGCCAGGTCGGTTCAGGTATCCACAGCGTAGCCCCCGGTGTCGCCGCGCGGGCAAGCTCCAGCGCCTGATGCAGCGCTCCGGTGCCGCCCGGCGTTGCCGCCGCCGCGATCCGGTCGAGCGGGCGATCGCCGCCCAGCACGAGCTCGCCCATCGCCAGCAGATAGGCCGGGTCGCCCGCCAGCGCGGTATAGGCCTTGGTCGGCTGCGTCTCCGCCAGCCGCTTCTCCGCCGTGCGGACGGCGCGCATCACCGGCGTATGGCCCGTCGCATCCTTGTAGACGCCAACGCCGAGGTCCACCTTCTCCGCCCGCGGATCGGCGCGGAAAAGCTGCGTGATGTGGAGGATCTTGTCGGCGGGCTGCGGTTTCAGATTGGAAAGCACGGGTTCATCCTTTCTCGACGGGGAGATCTTCCCTGCCGCCCCATTCGGTCCACGAGCCGTCATAGAGCGCGTGGCCCTGATTGCCGATCCGTTCGAGCGCGAGGCTCAACACGGCCGCCGTCACGCCAGAGCCGCAGCTGGTGATGACGGGGCGGTCAAGGTCGATGCCCGCAGCCGCGAAGACGGTGCGGAGCGCCTCGATCTCCTTCATGGTGCCGTCTGCGTTCAGCAATGTCTTGAAGGGCACATTCCGCGCGCCCGGAATATGGCCGGAGCGCAGACCGGCGCGCGGCTCCGGCACCTCTCCGCGGAAGCGTTCGCCAGCACGTGCATCGGCGATGTTCGGCGCGCCGCTCTCAACGCTTGCCAGAACCTCGGCGGCGCTGCGGACAAGACCGGTTTCAGGGCGGGGCTGAAAATTCCCGCCGCCCACGGTCGCGGGACCGCTTTCCACGGGCCGCCCTTCCGCCCGCCACTTCGGCAGGCCACCGTCCATCACGGCGATCCGGTCGAAGCCCATATGCCGGAACAGCCACCAGACCCGCGCGGCGGAAAACAGGCCCGCACCATCATAGACCACCACCTGATCGCCCTTGCGGATGCCCAGATCGACCGCTGCCGCTGCGAAATCCTCCGCAGGCGGCACCATATGGGGGAGGGGGGTGGCCGGATCGCTCACCGCGTCGATATCGAAGAAGCGGGCGCCGGGAAGGTGGGCTGCCTCGAACTCGGCCCCGGGGTCGCGCTTGTCGGCCGGCATGTACCACGAGGCGTCGAGCAGCTTCAGCGCCGGATCATCCAGCCGCGCCGCGACCCAACCGGTGGAAACAAGGGTTTTCGGATCGTCCTGCATCGCGCTCTCCCTATATGCAGCGGGTTATGACGCCGCAGGGCGGGACAGGCAAGAGTGGTCAGGAGGGCGCTGCGCTGCAAAGCCGTTGCGGGCCGGATTAGGCCCGTCGGGCGCGCCGACGCTGCGGCCATGCACGCAGAAGCCCTTTCCTTGCGCCGCCTGGATTAGGCTCCGCTGGCGCGCGGACGTCGCACCTTAGCAGGCTGCTGAAAAAGGCATTTGGCCAGTGTTGGAGCGGAAATCGTTCGCCATCTGACGAAATCCAGCCGGAAATCTATAGACTTCCGGGCGTTTGCGGGCCGATTTTCCGATTTCCGGCACAGAGGCATGACATTTCAGGACTTTTCAGCAGCCTAGTAGCAAAATGCCGGACGTCGGTCACAGGCCCGGCTGGCGCCCGGATGTCTCCGTCAGCCCCGATCCCGCAGAAGGCGCTGCTTCTGCCGGTTCCAGTCGCGCTTGGCTTCGGTCTCGCGCTTGTCGGCGACTTTCTTGCCCTTGGCGATGCCGATTTTCAGCTTCACGATGCCGCGGTCATTGAAATACATCGACAGGGGAACCACGGTCATCCCCTCCCGCGCGGTGGCGTTCCAGAGCCGCGACAGTTCCCGCCGGGAGACGAGGAGCTTGCGCCGCCGCCGCTCCTCATGTCCGAAGATCCCGGCTTCCTTGTAGGCCGCGATATAGGAGTTGATGAGCCACAGCTCCCCCTGCTCCACATTCGCATAGCTTTCCGCGATGTTTGACTGACCGCGGCGGAGGGATTTCACCTCCGACCCCGTCAGAATGATACCGGCTTCGAGGTCGCTCTCGATGAAATAGTCGAACCGCGCGCGGCGGTTCTCGGCGATGAGCTTGGAGTTGGGATCGGATTTCTGGGCCATGATCGCCGTCAGATAGGGGAGAGGAAGGGCCCTGTCCACTCACTTGCCGCGCATCGGGGGGTCAACCCCCCCGATGGCGTTGCGGAAATGCGCCCTGCACCCTGCTTCAGAGAAGCCCCGCATGCTCCATCGCCGCGCGGATCGCGGCCTTGGTGCCTTCGGTGAGCGGGGTGAGCGGCAGGCGCACCTCCTCCGCGCAGCGCCCGAGCAGCGACAGGCCGTATTTCGCCCCTGCCACGCCCGGCTCAAGGAAGATCGCGGTATGCAGCGGCATCAGCCTGTCCTGATAGTCCAGCGCCTTGGCGTAATCGCCTGCGAGCGTTGCCGCCTGAAACTCGGCGCAGAGCCGGGGGGCGACATTGGCCGTGACGGAGATGCAGCCAACGCCGCCATGGGCGTTGAAGCCGAGCGCCGTCGCATCCTCGCCCGAGAGCTGGATGAAGTCCGGCCCGCAGAACTGCCGCTGGAGCGACACCCGTTCGATCCGGCCGGTCGCGTCCTTTACGCCCACGATCCGCGGCAACTTCGCAAGCGCGCCCATCGTTTCCGGCATCATGTCCACCACGGAGCGTCCGGGGATGTTGTAGATGATGATCGGCAGGGAGGAAGCGTCGTGCATCGCGGTGAAATGCGCGACCATGCCCGCCTGCGTGGGCTTGTTGTAGTAGGGAGTCACGACGAGCGCCGCCGTGGCGCCTGCGGCTTCTGCGTGGCGGATCAGGTCGATCCCCTCCGCCGTCGCGTTGGAGCCGGCGCCCGCGATCACCGGCACGCGGCCACGGGCGACGCGCACGACCTCCTCGATGACGCGGCCATGCTCCTCATGCGTGACCGTCGGGCTTTCACCAGTGGTGCCGACGGGGACGAGGCCGCTCGACCCCTCCGCGATATGCCATTCGACCAAGCTTTCGAGCGTGGCGAGATCAAGCTTTCCGTCCTTGAACGGCGTGACCAGAGCTGGAAGAGACCCCTTGAACATCGTGCACCTCCTTGGGCTTCCGGCCCGGTTCCTTCGGGCGCCTTTTAATCATCGCGGAAGCGGTTGCCAACTGGCCCTATTGTGAGTTGGAGGACGCCTCTCGCATCGCTACACTCCCGGCAAAACAAGAAGCAGGTTCCGTCACATGTCCCGTCTCGTCCCCGCCGTTGCCGCGGCCTTTCTGCTGGCCTCGTTCGCCGCGCCCTTTGCCCAGGCCGCGGCGGAGCAGCGTCCGGCGAACCGTCTCGCCGCCGCGCTGGACGCGGCCGGGCGGCAGGACTGGGACGCCGCGCAGGCTTCTGCCCGGACATCCGGGCCCATCGCGGCGGACATCATCGAATGGCTCCGGCTCCGGCAGGGGGAAGGGAGTTTCGGCGCCTATACCGCCTTCGTGGCGCGGCACGGCGACTGGCCGGGGATAGACCTCGTGCGGCGACGGGGGGAGGCGGCCATTCCGCCGGGCGCCGACCCGGACCGGGTGATCGGCTTCTTCGGGACGCAGCGCCCGCTGACCGGGCAGGGGGCGCTGGCGCTCGGCGCGGCCTGGAAGGCCAAGGGGCAGACGGACAAGGCCGCGGCGGTCGTCACCCGCGCCTGGCGGGAACTGCCGCTCACCGAGAGCGAGCAGGCGGCGCTGATCTCGGCCTGGCCCGCGCTGCTGGCCAAGCATCATGTCGAGCGGCTGGACAACATGCTCTGGCGCGAACGGTTTACGGATGCGGAGCGGATGCTGCCGCTGGTCAACGGGAACTGGCAGGCGCTGGCGCGCGCGCGGATCGCCCTGCGGCGCGATCTGCCGGGGGTGGACGGTTTCATCAATGCGGTCCCCGACAGGGCGCAGTCGGACCCGGGTCTTGCCTGGGAGCGGTTCGCTTGGCGGATGCGCAAGAGCCGGTATGAGGAGGCGGCACTGTATCTCGACGGGCTGGACCGCAGCCCCGCCTCGCTCGGCAGGCCGGAGATCTGGGCGGAGCGGCGGGCGCTGCTAGCGCGGCGGGAGATGCGGCTGGGCGATACCAAGCTGGCCTACCGGCTGGCCTCGCAGCACGGGCTGACAAAAGGCGCGGATTACGCCGATCTCGAATGGCTCGCGGGCTATATCGCGCTGCAGCGGCTCAACAATCCCCGGCAGGCGATGACGCATTTCCGCAATGTGCGGACGGCGGTGAACTCTCCCATCAGCCTAGGGCGCGCGGCCTATTGGGAAGGGCGCGCGGCGGAAGCTGCGGGCGATCGCAAGGCCGCCGGAGCGGCCTATGCGCTGGCCGCCGAGTTCCAGACCGGCTTCTATGGCCAGCTCGCGGCGGAGCGGATCGGCCAGCCCATGAAGACCGATCTGGCAGGAACGGCCAAGGTGCCCGACTGGCGTGGCGCTCCCTTCACCCGCGATTCGCGGTTTCAGGCGGCAGAGCTTTTGCAGGCGGCAGGGGCCCGCGATCAGGCGAAGCGGTTCTACATCGCGCTCGCCGATTCGCTCGATGCGGGCGGATTGGCGCAGCTGGGGGAGGCGGCGCTGGCGAAGGGGGAGCCGAATATCGCGCTTCTGGTCGCGAAGGAGGCGGCCTCCCGCTCCATCGTGCTGCCGCGCGCCTATTTCCCCACGATGGAACTCGCCCGGCTCGACCTGCCGGTGGAGCGGGCTCTGGCCCTGTCCATCGCCCGGCGGGAGAGCGAGTTCGACGCGGGCGTCGTGTCCTCCGCCGGCGCGCGCGGGCTGATGCAGGTCATGCCCGGCACCGCCGAGCAGATGTCGCGCAAGCTGGGCGTGGCCTTCGCGCCGCAGAAGCTCACCAGCGACTGGACCTACAACGCGCGGATGGGCGCCGCCTATCTCGCCCATTTGCAGGAGGAGTTCGGCGGTTCCGTGGCGTTGCTGGCGGCGAGCTACAACGCAGGGCCGGGGCGGGTCCGGGAATGGATCGCGACCTATGGCGACCCCCGTTCACGTGAGGTGGACGTGGTGGACTGGATCGAGAGCATCCCGTTCACCGAAACCCGGAACTACGTGATGCGCGTGGCGGAGGCACTCCCCATCTATCGCGCGCGGCTTGCCGGAAAGACGGTGGAACTGCGCCCCACGGCGGATCTGAAGTCTCGGTAAAGCGGGCAAGTTGCGCTGGAACGGGCGTCCGGTCCCGCAGGTCCGGGCGGTTCCGTCAGGGGCGGACCCATCCATCCGCCTTCGCCGGAGCAAAGGCGGCTTGGCATTGCGGCGGCATCTCTCGAAGGCATTTCGAATGGTGCGAATGCGGGGGCACAGCCGCGCGATGACGCCTGTAAACCGGCCACAGTCAGGCAGAGCCGCGCGCCATCCGCCCCCTTTCAGGGGGAGGTGATCGCGGCCTCCGCCCGTGCCGCGGCGGCGGCCCGCGCGGCCACCTTCCGTTCCCGCCATAGCGTGAACAGCCCGGCGCCGACCACGATGGCCGCGCCGATCACCAGGTTCCATGCCAGCGTCTCGCCGAAAATCGTCAGGCCGATCACCGCGACGAAGGGAAGCTGGAAATAGGCAAAGGGCTGCACCGCGCTCGCCTCCGCCACCTCGTAGCAGCGGATCAGCATGTAGTGGGAGAGCACGCCCACACAGCACAGAAGCAGCATCCAGCCCCAATCCGGCGCGCTCATCGGTTGCCAATTGGGCAGGCCCACCGCCGTCATCACCACGGCACCCACCGTTCCCGTCCAGAAGAAGCTGACGCCCGCGCTGTCCTTCTGGCCGACGTAACGGGTCAGCAGCCCGTAGATCGCAAAGGAAGTGGCGGAGATGAACGGGACCAGCGCCACTGCCGAAAAGACGTGATGTCCGGGCCGTAGGATCACCAACACGCCGAGGAAGCCCACGGCGATCGCGGCCCAGCGGCGCCAGCCGACCTTCTCCCCCAGAATCGGGCCGGAGAGCGCCGCGACGATGAGCGGATAGGCGGTGAAGATCGCATGCGTCTCCACCAGCCCCAGCAGGGTGAAGGCCAGCACCATCACGCAGATCTCGAAGGCGAGGAGCAGGCCGCGGAGGATCTGGAGCTTCGGATAGGCGGGCCGGAGCGCCCGGCGCAGGCCGCCCGGCATCCGCGATGCCAGCGCCACACAGAAGGCAGCGAAGAACCAGTAGCGGATCATCGTCACCATCAGCACGTTGTATTCGCCCGCGAGATGGCGCGAAATCCCGTCCTGCACCGCAAAGACGAAGGTCGTGCAGATCATCAGCACGATGCCGAGACGGGTGTTCTGTTGTGCCATGGCTGGTCAGCGTCCGCTTCAGGGTGTGAGCAGACGACCAGCGGTCATATGCCGCTTGCGTCCGTATCCCTCTCTGCGCTCTACCGCAAATCCCGCCGCCTGCAAGGCCCGCCGCACATGTCCCGCAGCCGTATAGGTGGCAAAGGTGCCGCCCGGACACGTGTGGGCGGCAACGGCAGCCATAAGCGCCTCATTCCACAGCTCCGGGTTCTTGGCGGGGGAGAAGCCGTCGAGGAACCACGCATCCGCCCGCCCCGTCCAGAGCGGCAGCGTCTCCCGCGCATCGCCCTCCACGATCTCAACCTCCGCCGGGCCGAGGGGGAAGCGGCGCTCCCCTCCCGCCCATGCAGAGAGCAGCGGCTCCGCCATGCCCGCGGCCTCCGGGAAGGCGGAGAGCGCGCGGGCCATGTCATCCGCGCGCATCGGGAAGGCCTCGAAACTGGTAAAGCGGAAGCTGCCGGGAAGGTCCGCCGCCTGCCATGCCAGAACGGTCGCGATCAGGTTCAGCCCGGTGCCGAATCCCAGCTCAGCGATGTGGAAGCCGTCTTGGAACCGCGCTGGCAGATCATTGCCGCCAAGGAAAACATGCCGCGTCTCCGCCAGCCCGTCGCCCAGCGAGAAATACGGGTCGTCGAAGCGGCGGGCGACCGGCACGCCGCCGTCGCGCCAGTCGATCTGGGCCGTGTCGGAAGGTGTGTGCGGCATGGCATGGTCCTCAAGGCTGTTCCGGGGCTAGAACAGAGCGGCACGACACACAAGCGGGGAGAGCAGGGCATGACGGATGTGACGGTTTACGGCGCGGGCGTGTTCGGGCTTTCCATCGCCTGGGCCTGTCTGGAACGCGGAGCCAAGGTGCGGGTGATCGACCCTTCGGGCGTGGGGGCCGGAGCGTCGGGCGGGGTGGTGGGCGCGCTTGCACCGCATGTGCCGGAGACGTGGAACGACAAGAAGCAGTTCCAGCTCGACAGCCTGCTGATGGCGGAGACCTGGTGGGCGGGCGTGGCACGGGCCTCCGGCCGCGATCCGGGCTATGGGCGGACGGGGCGTATCCAGCCGCTCATGAGCGCGGAGGCCGCGACGCTGGCCCGCACGCGGGAGGCCACGGCCGAAGCGCTCTGGACGGGGGCGGCGCGCTGGCGTGTGCGCTCTGTTTCCGCTGGCGAAGGCGACTGGCTCCCTCCCGGTGTGGTCGAGGTGGTGGAGGATACGCTCACCGCCCGCATCCTGCCCGCCGCAGCTTGCGAGGCGCTGGCCCATGCGATCATCGCCCGGGGGGGCGATGTGCGGCGGGAGGGCGCGCCCTATGGCCGGGTGGTCTGGGCCACCGGCTGGACGGGGCTGGCGGCGCTGTCCCTGGCGCTGGACCGGAAGGTGGGCGGGGGCGTGAAGGGGCAGGCGCTGACCCTCGCGCTTCCGGCGGCGGAGCGCCCGCAGGTGTTCACCGAAGGCGTTCATATCGTGCCCCATGCCGATGGCACGGTGGCTGTCGGATCCACTTCCGAGCAGGAGTTCGATGTGCCCGACCGGGTGGACGGTGCGCTCGCGGAGTTGCATGCGCGGGCCGTCGGGCTTTGCCCGGCGCTGGAGGGCGCGCCGGTGGTGCGGTGCTGGGCAGGGGTAAGGCCGCGTGCGCGGAGCAGGTCCCCCATGCTCGGACCCTGGCCGGGGCGGGCGGATCATTTCATCGCAAACGGCGGCTTCAAGATCGGCTTCGGCATCGCGCCCAAGGTGGCCGAGGTCATGGCGGACCTCGTGCTGGAGGGGCGGGAGGAGGGCATTCCTTCGGGCTTCCGGGTCGAGGCTAACCTCTGACGCGCCTGGCGGGCCGGGTAGACATGGCGCATGGTCGATGTCGCCGCGTGCGATGCCGCCGCCGCGGGCGCGCGCCTTGAGGTGATCCCGGGGCGGATAGGGTGCGGCCCCCTCGCTCCGCGCCAAGTTCCCCATGCCGATCAGGGCAAGCCCGGCATCGGCGGCTATCCCCTTCCGTCGCCGGGAGACATTTCCAACACTTGCCCCCTCGCCTCCGCTGTCGCACTGTGCGGCCCGAACGGAAGGGAGCACCCATGCGGCACGGCGGACAGATCCTTGTGGACCAACTGAAGGCGCGGGGGGTGACGCGCGTCTTCTCCGTTCCGGGGGAGAGCTTTCTGGCTGTCCTTGACGGGCTTTACGACAGCGGGATCGAGAATATCGTCTGCCGTCACGAAGGCGGCGCGGCCATGATGGCGGAGGCCCATGCCAAGCTTACGGGCGAGCCGGGCGTCTGTTTCGTGACCCGCGGGCCGGGGGCGACCAATGCTTCCGCCGGTGTGCACGTCGCCCGGCAGGATTCGACCCCGCTCATCCTCTTTGTCGGTCAGATCGCCCGTAGCGACCGCGACCGGGAGGCGTTTCAGGAAATCGACTACCGCGCCGTCTTTGGTCCGCTGGCGAAATGGGCCACCGAGATCGATCAGACGGAGCGGATCCCGGAATATGTCTCCCGCGCTTTCCGGCTCGCCGTCTCCGGCAGGCCCGGCCCGGTGGTGCTGGCCTTGCCGGAGGATGTGCTGGCCGGCCGTGCGGATGTGCCCGATCTGGCCCCTGCCGAACCGCGCGCGCCCACGGTTGCCGAGGCGGATGTGGCTGCCGTGATGGCGGCGCTGGAGGGGGCGGAGCGCCCGCTCCTCGTCGTCGGCGGGTCGCAATGGTCGGCTCAGGCGGCGGCGGATCTCGCCCGGTTCGCAGAGGCGCAGAACCTGCCGGTGACGACTTCCTTCCGGCGGCAGGACAGGCTCGACAACCGCCATTCGCATTACGCGGGTTATCTCGGCGTCGGCATGAACCCGAAGCTCGGCGCGCGTCTGGGCGAGGCGGACCTGCTGATCGTCCTCGGCTCCCGCCTGGGCGATACGGCCACCAATGGTTACACGCTGCTCGACCCGGCCGCGCCGGGACCGCGGATCGTGCATGTCCATCCCGACCCGGACGAACTCGGTCATGTCTGGCGGCCGGATGTCGCGGTCGTCGCGACGGCGCCCGCGATGATCGCCGCCCTCGCCCGCCAGAACGCAGCGCCGAACCCGGTGCGGGAGGGCTGGACCAAGGCGCTCCGCGCGGATTTCGAGGGCTGGACCCGGCCCAAGGAAACCCCCGGTGCGGTGAAGATGGAACAGGTGATCGGCTGGCTGGCGGAAACGCTTCCCGACGATGCGATCCTGACCAATGGCGCGGGCAACTTCGCGGCCTTCCTGCATCGCTACTACAGCTATCGCGGCTTCCCTACGGAACTGGCGCCGACGTCGGGCAGCATGGGCTATGGGTTCCCGGCGGCGATCTCCGCCTCGCTCGAACATCCGGGGCGGCGGGTGGTCTGCGTGGCGGGCGACGGCGATATCCAGATGACGCTGAACGAGTTCTCCACCGCGATGCAGCATGGCGCGACCCCGATCACCATCGTCGCCAACAATGGCCAGTATGGCACTATCCGCATGCACCAGGAACGGACCTATCCGGGACGGGTCAGCGGCACGCGCCTGGCCTCGCCTGATTTCGCGGCGCTGGCGCGGGCCTATGGCGGGCATGGCGAGCGGGTGGAGCGGACGGAGGATTTCGCGGCGGCATTTGAGCGCGCGGCGGCCTCCGGCAAGCCTGCGATGATCGAACTCGTGCTGGACCCGGAGGCGCTCTCTGCCGGCGCGACGCTGGCCCAGACGCGGGCACAGGGCGAGGCGGCGCAAAAGGGCTGAGCTCCCGGGCCGAAATGAAGAAGGGCCGCTCCGGGGAGCGGCCCTTTTAATTTTGGAAGGCCCGATGCTCAGTTCTTGAATTCGAGCTGCCGGTTCGCCCGGAGCGCCACCAGCGTGCAGATCGCGCCGGAGAGCAGATAGGCGCCCGCCGACCACAGGCCGAACCAATGCACCAGCGCCAGGGCGACCAGCGGCGCGAATCCGGCGCCGAACAGCCAGGCGAGGTCGGATGTCAGGGCGGACGCGGTGTAGCGATAGGTCGGATCGAACCGCGCCGCCGTCGCGCCGGAGGACTGGCCAAAGGACAGGCCGAGCAGCACGAACCCGACGATCATGTAGATCAGCTCCCCCGTCTCCGCCCCGCCAAGGAAGGCCGGCGCCACGACGCTGAACACCGCGATACCGATGGCGGCGAGGGCGAGCAGGTTGCCCCGGCCGATCCTGTCCGACAGCACACCCGACAGCAGCACGGCACCGACGCCCACAACAGCCGCGATCACCTGGATGATGAGGAAGTCCGCCGGCGGTTCCTCCGTGTAGAGGAATACGTAGGACAGCGGGAACACCGTCATCATGTGAAAGAGCGCAAAGCTCGCGAGCGGGGTGAAGATGCCGAGGATGATCCGCGGCCCTTCCGCGCTCAGCGTATTGCCGACCGGCGCGGGTTGCAGGTCGCGGCTTTCGAAGAGGCGCTCGTATTCCGGCGTCACCACGATGCGCAGGCGGGCGAACAGGGCCACCACGTTGATCGCGAAGGCGACGAAGAACGGATAGCGCCAGCCCCAGCTCAGGAAATCCTCGGTGGAGAGGCTGAGCACCAGATAGGCGAACAGCGCGGACGCCACGATCAGCCCGAGCGGTGCGCCAAGCTGCGGCAGCATCGCGTACCAGCCCCGCTTGCCGGGAGGCGCGTTCATGGCGAGCAGCGAGGACAGCCCGTCCCATGCCCCGCCGAGCGCGATCCCCTGCAGGAAGCGGAAGGCGGCAAGGAACAGGATCGACCAGTAGCCGATGGTGGCATAGCCGGGAATCAGCGGGATGCAGACGGTCGCCGTTCCGAGCAGGAACAGGGCGAGCGTGAGCTTTGCTCCCCGTCCCCAGGCGCGGTCAATCTGGATGAAGAGAATCGTGCCGATGGGACGCGCGACAAAGGCCAGCGCGAAGACTGCGAAGGACAGCAGCGTGCCCGTCAGCGGATCGGCGAAGGAAAAGAACACCGCCGGAAAGACCAGAACGGAGGCGATGGAATAGACGAAGAAGTCGAAGAATTCCGACATCCGGCCGATGATGACGCCGATGGCGATTTCGTTGGGCGAGACGTCATGACCGCCATCCTTGTGGATGGCGCGGGCGTCGCGTTCCGCCGTCGTCTCCGGCGTTCCCGTGGCTGCGGTGCTGCTCATGCTGGACCTCGCCTCTTCCTGCATCTGATATAAGTTGTGCATGATAGCGCACTCCGCGCCACTGGCACGGGGCGGCGTCTCTATAGAGCCGACGGCTGCACCTGCGGCATTGGGCAAATTGTCCAATGTCGGACCTGCGGCAGAGCCTTTAATCCAACGCCCGATCTTCCGGCCCAGCCGGATCGCCCCCTAGTTTCCTTGCCAGATGATGGGAAAGCCCGTGAAACCAGCGCGCCTCGTCCCCCTTATCCTCGTTCCGCTCCTTCTCGCAGCGTGCAAGCCGGTGGTCCTGTCACCGGCGGGCGATATTGCGATGCGGCAGCGGGACCTGCTTGTGATCTCCACGCTGCTCATGCTGCTCATCATCATTCCGGTGATGGCGCTGGTGATCTTCTTCGCGTGGAAGTACCGCGAATCGAACCGGAAAGCGGAATACAAGCCGGACTGGGATCACTCGACTCAGCTCGAACTCGTCATCTGGGCGGCGCCGCTGCTCATCATCATCTGCCTCGGTGCGCTGACATGGGTCGGCACGCACCTGCTTGACCCCTACCGGCCGCTCGACCGGCTGGACAAGGACAGGCCGCTTGCCGCCGATCACCGGCCGCTGGAGGTGCAGGTCGTGGCGATGGACTGGAAATGGCTGTTCATCTACCCCGAAGAGGGGATCGCCACGGTGAACGAACTCGCCGCGCCGGTGGACCGGCCGATCCGGTTCAAGATCACCGCCACCTCCGTGATGAACGCCTTCTACATTCCGGCGCTGTCGGGCATGATCTATGCGATGCCCGGGATGCAGACGCAGCTCAACGCCGTCATCAACCATGCAGGCGATTATGAGGGCTTCTCCGCCAACTACAGCGGCCACGGCTTCTCCCACATGCGATTCGCCTTCCACGGGCTTGACGACGCGGGTTACGACCAATGGGTTCAGCAGGTGCGCGAAAGCGGCCAGACGCTCGACCGCGCGACCTATCTCGACCTCGTCAAACCCAGCGAGAACAACCCCGCCACGCATTACCAGTCGGTCGATGCCGATCTCTATCGCCTGATTCTCAACATGTGCGTGGAGCCGGGGCGGATGTGCATGAATGAAATGGCCTCCATCGACGCACGGGGCGGGGCGGGTCTCGCCGGAACGCTGAACGTCCGTCCCTTCGATGCCGAGGGACCGATCCGTCAGGCGACCATCTTCG
The DNA here is from genome assembly GCF_032102465.1 of Haematobacter sp. Classification (NCBI taxonomy): domain Bacteria; kingdom Pseudomonadati; phylum Pseudomonadota; class Alphaproteobacteria; order Rhodobacterales; family Paracoccaceae; genus Haematobacter; species Haematobacter sp. Next base: position 154,796 of record NZ_DAMDHB010000003.1, read on the forward strand.
GCGGCCTGCCTTCGTTTGTGGAGACATTCTGCACCGTGGAAGACTCAAAGCTTGCTTTCGGCGGCCCGCTGGCTGCGGCCGAACTGCCCGAGCAGGTCCGCACCCGGACGCCGTTCCGCGGGCATGGCCTGACGCAGCCCTCGCTCCTGCCGTTCACGGCGCCCACTTCGCAAGCGGAGGCAGACGCCGCCCGCCCCTCCGCGCTCTGAGACAGGACTGACCGATGTTTGGTATGCCGCTCTCCGAATTCATCTTCGGCCGCCTCACCTGGGAGGCCCTGCCGCTGCACGAGCCAATCGTCGTCGCGACCTTTGTCGCGGTGGCGATAGGCGGGATCGCGCTTCTCGGCGCGCTCACCTATTTCAAGCTGTGGGGCTATCTCTGGAAGGAATGGTTCACCACGGTGGACCACAAGAAGATCGGGATCATGTACATGATCCTGGGCCTCATCATGTTCGTTCGCGGATTTGCCGATGCGGTGATGATGCGGATCCAGCAGGCCATGGCCTTCGGTGGATCGGAGGGCTATCTGAACGCCCACCACTACGATCAGATCTTCACCGCGCACGGGGTCATCATGATCTTCTTCGTGGCCATGCCGATGGTCACGGGGCTGATGAACTATGTCGTGCCGCTGCAGATCGGCGCGCGGGACGTGTCCTTCCCGTTCCTGAACAACTTCTCGTTCTGGATGACGGCGGGCGGGGCGATCATCACCATGGTGTCGCTGTTCGTGGGTGAATATGCCCAGACCGGCTGGCTGGCCTATCCCCCCTTGTCGGGGATCACCTACAGCCCATGGGTCGGGGTGGATTACTACATCTGGGGCCTTCAGGTCGCGGGTGTGGGGACCTTGCTTTCCGGCGTCAACCTGATCGCGACCATCGTGAAGATGCGCGCGCCGGGTATGACGATGATGAAGATGCCGGTCTTCACCTGGACCTCGCTCTGCACCAACGTGCTGATCGTCGCGGCGTTTCCGGTGCTGACGGCAGTGCTGACGCTGCTGACCCTCGACCGTTACGTGGGGACGAACTTCTTCACCAACGATCTCGGCGGCAACGCCATGATGTATGTGAACCTGATCTGGATCTGGGGCCACCCGGAGGTCTACATCCTGATCCTGCCGCTGTTCGGCGTGTTCTCCGAGGTGGTGTCCACCTTCTCCGGCAAGCGGCTCTTCGGCTATACGTCCATGGTCTATGCGACGGTGGTCATCACGATCCTGTCCTACCTCGTGTGGCTTCACCACTTCTTCACCATGGGGTCGGGCGCGTCGGTGAACTCCTTCTTCGGGATCACCACGATGATCATCTCCATCCCGACGGGCGCGAAAATCTTCAACTGGCTGTTCACCATGTACAAGGGGCGGATCCGGTTCGAACTGCCGATGATGTGGTCCATCGCCTTCATGCTGACCTTCGTGATCGGCGGGATGACGGGCGTGCTTCTGGCCGTGCCGCCGGCGGATTTCGTGCTGCACAACTCGCTCTTCCTCGTCGCGCACTTCCACAACGTGATCATCGGCGGTGTGCTGTTCGGCCTGTTCGCGGCGATGAACTTCTGGTGGCCCAAGGCCTTCGGCTTCAAGCTCGACCCGTTCTGGGGCAAGGTATCCTTCTGGTGCTGGGTGCCGGGCTTCTGGATCGCCTTCACGCCGCTCTACATCCTCGGCCTCATGGGGGTGACCCGGCGGATGCGGGTGTTCGACGACCCCTCGTTGCAGATCTGGTTCCAGATCGCGGCGGTCGGTGCGGCGCTCATCGCGCTCGGCATCCTGACGATGTTCATCCAGTTCGGGGTTTCCATCCTGCGGCGCGATCAGCTTCGCGACGTGTCGGGCGATCCCTGGAACGGGCGCACGCTGGAGTGGGCGACCTCGTCGCCGCCGCCGGAATACAACTTCGCCTTCCAGCCTGTCGTGCGCGATCTCGACGCGTGGTGGGACATGAAGGAAGCGGGCTACCGCCGCCCGGTCGAAGGGTTCCGCGATATCCTGATGCCCCGCAACACGGGGGCGGGCATCATCATCGCGGGGCTCAGCACCGTGCTCGGTCTGGCGATGATCTGGTATATCTGGTGGCTGGCCGCGCTCTGCCTCGTCGGCGTGTTCTGGGTCGCGATCGCCAACAGCTTCCGCTACGACCAGACCTTCACCATTCCCGCCGCGCACGTGAGCACGACGGAAGCGGACCGGACGCGGCAGCTCGCCCGAGCCCGAGCCTGAGCCTGGAGAGACAGTTCCATGACAACCATGACTGCAAAGACCGCGGGCGAGGCGCCGGAGTTCTTCGATCTCGACCCGCATGAGCATCCCGAAGGCGCGAGCACCATGCTCGGCTTCTGGATCTACCTGATGAGCGACTGCCTGATCTTCGCGGTGCTCTTTGCCTGCTTCGGCGTGCTCGGCGGCAACTTCGCCGGCGGGCCGGGGCCGCGCGACCTGTTCGACCTGCCGCTGGTGGCGCTGAACACGTCCATGCTGCTGTTCTCCTCCATCACCTACGGCTTTGCGATGCTGGCGATGGTGAAGGGGCACAGCCGCCATGTCATCAACTGGCTGATCGTGACGGGGCTGTTCGGGCTGGCCTTCCTGTGCATCGAACTCTACGAGTTCCACCACATGATCCACCTGGGTGCGGGCCCGCAGCGGTCGGGCTTCCTGTCGGCCTTCTATGCCCTGGTCGGCACGCACGGTCTTCACGTGTTCATCGGCCTGATCTGGCTGGTGGTGCTGGTCACGCAGGTGCGCCGGAAGGGGCTGATCGCCGCGAACCGTCGCAGGCTCACCTGCTTGTCGATGTTCTGGCACTTCCTCGACGTGATCTGGATCGGGGTCTTCACCTTCGTTTACCTTATGGGGATGTTGAGATGAGCAAAGACTACACGCCTCTCCATACCGCGCACGCGACGCAGGGGTCGCACCAGCAGCACCTCCACGATCACCCGGATGAGGAGGAGGATCACGGCTCGTTCGGATCCTACATGACCGGCTTCATCCTGTCGGTCATCCTGACGGCGATCCCGTTCTGGCTGGTGATGGGCGAGGTGATCCCCAACCCGCGGACGACCGGCATTGTCATCATGGCCTTTGCCGTGGTGCAGATCGTGGTCCACATGATCTACTTCCTGCACATGAACACCCGGTCGCAGGGCGGCTGGACGATGCTGGCGCTGATTTTCACCCTTATTCTGGTGATCATCACGCTCTCCGGTTCGCTGTGGGTGATGTATCACCTGAACACGAACATGATGCCGGAGATGCACAACATGAGCACGATGTGACCGCCAAGGGTCATGACGTGGAACCGGGACGGGGCGATACCGAAAGGGCGCCCCGTTCGCCATTGCGGATGGGGGTGATCGCCGCCATCGGTCTCGTGCTGACAGTGTGCCTCCTCGCGCTCGGCTGGTGGCAGGTGGAGCGGCGGGCATGGAAGCATGACCTTGTGGCGCGGGTGGATGCCCGGATCCATGCCGCTCCGGTCGCGGCACCCGGGCCGGAGGCCTGGCCCGTCGGCGCCGATACGGACGAATACCGCCGCGTGACAGTCACCGGCACCTTCGATCACAGCCGCGAGACGCTGGTGCAGGCGCTGACCGCTCTGGGCGGAGGTTTCTGGGTGATGACCCCGCTTGCGACCGATCAGGGCTTTACGGTCGTGGTGAACCGGGGCTTTGTCCCCTCCGACCGGCGGGACGAGGCCAGCCGGGAGCAGGGAGAGATCGCGGGCCGCACCACGGTCACCGGGCTTTTGCGACTGACGGAACCGGGGGGCGGGTTCCTGCGGTCCAACGATCCGGCGGGCGACCGCTGGTATTCGCGCGACGTGTCGGCCATCGCGGCTGCCCGCAGCCTGAGCGGGACGGTTGCCCCCTACTTCATCGACGCCGACGCCACGCCGAACCCCGGCGGCCTGCCGGTCGGCGGACTGACCGTCGTGCGCTTTCCGGACAACCACCTCAGCTATGCACTGACATGGTTCGCGCTGGCGATCGGAATGGCGGGCTGCACGATCTTCGTCCTGCGGCATGAAGCCGGAAGGCGGAGGCGGGCGTGAGGCCGCCCGCCGCCAGCCCGCCCACCGCGCGCAAGAACATGTGGCTGCTGATCCAGCTTCGCTGGATCGCCGTGGCGGGCCAGATCGTCGCCATCGCCTTTGCCGCGTGGTTCCTGCGGGTGCAACTGCCGCTCGTGCCGATGTCGGCGGTCGTGGCCTGCCTCGTCCTGCTGAACGCCGCGACCATCCTCTGGCTCCGCCGGGCGGAGCGTGTACCGGGGCGCGTGGTGTTCATGGCGCTGACGCTCGACGTGCTGGCGCTGACGGCGCAGCTCGCGCTCAGCGGCGGGGCCAGCAATCCCTTCGTCACGCTTTACGTGGTGCAGGTGGCGCTGGGAGCGATGATGCTCCGGCCTCCGGCGGGGTGGTTTCTCGTCGCGCTGACGAGCTGCCTCTTTGCGCTGCTGATCGTGCTGCACCGGCCGCTGGGATTGCCCCCGGACGGACCGTCCTTCTTCAAGCTTTACGTCGCGGGCATGTTCGTCGGTCTTACGCTGGATGCGGTGCTTGTCGTCGCCTTCCTGACGCGGGTCGCCGCGAACCTGCGGCAGAGCGATGCCCGCGTGGCCCGCCTTCGCCAGCAGGCGGCGGAGGAGGACCACATCGTCCGCATGGGGCTTCTGGCCTCCGGTGCGGCGCATGAACTCTCTACGCCGCTTGCCTCCATCTCCGTCATTCTGGGGGACTGGCGGCGGATGCCGAAGCTCTCCGACGATCCCGAACTCCAGCAGGAGATCGAGACGATGCGCAGTTCGGTCGATCGCTGCAAGGCGATCATCACCGGCATCCTGATGACCTCCGGCGCCGCGCGGGGCGAGGGAACGGAACTGACCACCGTTCACAGCTTCGTTGCCCGCATCTCGCGCGACTGGCAATCCGCGCATCCCGGCGTCATGCTGGAGCGTCACAACGATTTCGGCGAAGATGTGGGCCTCGTATCCGATGCGACGCTTCGGCAGATCGTGATGAACGTGCTCGACAATGCGGTGGAGGCCTCGCCCGACTGGGTGGGCCTCGACGTGCGGCGGGAGGGGGCGATGCTGCTGCTTCGTGTCACGGACCGCGGTCAGGGTTTTTCATCGCAGATGCTTGACGAATTCGGCCGGCCCTATCAAAGCACCAAGGGACGGCAAGGGCGTGGCCTGGGGTTGTTCCTCGTGGTGAACGCCATACGCAAGCTCGGTGGATCGGTATCCGCCGGGAACCGGCCGGAGGGCGGGGCGGAAGTGACCTTGCGGTTGCCCCTGCATCTCCTCAGCGCCGAGGACGAGGATGACAATGACGGAGACTGGTCAGACGGGGAGTGGGACGGAGGAGACGATCCTTCTGATCGAGGATGACCCCGATTTTGCGGCGACCCTGAAGAAATCGCTGGAGCGGCGCGGCATGATCGTCTTCCACTCGCACGGGATGGAGGATCTGGAGCAGGTGCTCGCGGCGCATCGGCCGGCCCGCGCCGTGGTGGATCTCAAGCTTTCCGGCGGCTCGGGCCTTGTCTGTGTCGATCACCTTCATCGCCGTGACCCGGAGATGCAGATCGTCGTCCTCACCGGTTTCGCCAGCATCGCGACGGCCGTCGAAGCGATCAAACTGGGCGCCTGCCACTACCTGACGAAGCCCGCGAATACCGATGAAATCCTCGATGCCTTCGTGCGCGGAACAGGGGATCCTGGGGTGGAGCTGTCCACCCAGCCCTCCTCCATCAAGACGCTGGAATGGGAACGCATCCACGAAACGCTGGTCGCGACGGGGTTCAACATCTCGGAAACCGCGCGGCGGCTGGGGATGCATCGCCGGACGCTGGCGCGCAAGCTGGAGAAGCGTCAGGTTCGCTGACCGGCTATTCTGCAACGGCGGCGTAATGGCCCGCGGCATCAGCCGTCTTGCCTGTTGGCATCGCGGGCCGGGCACGTCATTCTCCCCCGAAATCGAACGTCATGTGAACGGATTGCAATGAACCGCCCGACCCGAGAGGTTGATACCGTTTTTTCCCAGCCGGTCCGGCAGGTTCTGTTCATGGTCATCGCGCTGCTGCTGGTCGCGGCGGGCGCGTGGATGATCCACCGGGAGGTGTCGGAGGTCTTCCGCGCGAACGTCTGGCTGAACGGTTCCATCCTGTTCGTGTTCGTCGTCGGGGTGGTGGCCTGCTTCTGGCAGGTGGGTCAGCTCATGGCGGCGGTGAACTGGATCGAGGGATTTGCGCACAACCGCCCGGGCTACGTCGCCTCCCGGCCGCCGAAGCTGCTGGTGCCGCTTGCCACGCTTCTCGGGCAGCGCACGCCGGGGGCGGGGCGGCTTCAGCTCTCCTCAACCTCCGCGCGCTCCATTCTGGAATCGGTCGGCGCGCGGATGGAGGAGATGCGGGACATCACCCGCTATCTTGGCAACCTGCTGATCTTCCTTGGGTTGCTCGGCACCTTCTTCGGCCTCGCCACGACGGTTCCCGCGGTCGTGCGGACCATCGGCGCACTCAGCCCCCAGCCGGGGGAGGAGAGCCTCGCGGTGTTCGGCCGGCTCATGCAGGGGTTGAACTCGCAGCTTGGCGGAATGGGGACGGCGTTTGCATCCTCGCTGCTCGGCCTGTCGGGGTCGCTGGTCATCGGGCTTCTGGAGATCTTTGCCAGCCACGGGCAGAACCGCTTTTACAGCGAGCTTGAGGACTGGCTCTCCTCCATGACGCGCATCGGGATCGCCTCCGGCGACGACGGCTCCATCAGCCAGGAGGCCGTGGGGGGTCTGATCGACCACCTGTCGGACCAGATGGATGCACTGACCCAGCTTTACGCACAGGCGGAGCAGCGGCGGAGCCTGCTCGACCAGCGTATCGGGCTGCTGGCCGAATCCGTGGATCGCCTGACCCGCAAGCTGGAGGGGGAGGCGGGCACGATGGGCGCGCTCACCCGGTTGACGGAGGGGCAGGAGCGGTTGGTCGGCGCCCTTGCCCAGCGGGAGGAAACCGGCGCGCTGGATGCCGAAAGCCGTATGCGGCTGCGGTCCATGGACGTGCAGCTTCTGAAGATTCTCGAAGAATTGTCCGCGGGGCGGCAGGAGACGCTCTATGATCTCCGCAGCGACCTTGCCGCACTCGCATCGGCGGTGCGGGGTCTGGGCTCCGACCAGCGGAGGGGGTGATGGCGTTCTCGCGCGGGCGCACACGATTTGAAACCAACGTCTGGCCGGGTTTCGTGGACGCGATGACCTCGCTCCTCATGGTCATCATGTTCGTGCTGTCGATCTTCATGATCGTGATGTTCGTGTTGCAGGATCGGGTGAGCAGCCAGGATTCCGAGCTGGAGGCGCTGACGGGCGAAGTGGCCCAACTGTCGCGTGCACTCAACATTTCCGAACGCCGGGGGCAGGTGCTTGAAGGCACACTGGCGGAGCGGCAGGGGGCGCTGGACGCTGCGACTGGCCGTATCACCGATTTCGAGGCGCAGGTCGCCGCGCTGATCGCAGCGCGGGATCGGGCTCAGACCTCGCTCGCAACGGCGGAGGGCGAGAAGCGGGAGCTTCTGTCCGCGCAGGAGGCGCTGAATCTCGCGCTCGCACAGGCCCGGCAGGAGGTCGATGCGGGGCAGGAGGCCGCCCGGCTGGCGGCTGCCCGGCGGGAAGCGCTGGAGGCGCTTGTTGCCGATCTTCGGGCAAAGGGAGAGGCGGATGCGGCCCGCCTGTCGGAGGCGGAGGTCCAGCGCCTGACGGAGTCGGAGGCCGCCGCGGCGCTTCGTGAGCGGTTGAAGAACGCCGATGCGGAACTGACGGCCATGACCCTCGCCCTGGAGGAGCAGCGCAAACGGGCAGAGGAAACGCTGACCCTGCTCGCCGCTGCGGAAGCCGCGCGGGACACGGCGAAGGCGGATGCGACGCGGGAACTCACCGAAGCCGAGCGGCGCGCGGGCCTGCTTGCCGCCGCCAATTCCGCGCTGGCAGGCCAGCAGGCACGGGGAGCCGAGGATGCCCGCCGGGTTGCCGCCCTGAATGAACAGGTGGCGGCGTTGCGCGCACAACTCGGCTCCTTGCAGGCCGTGCTCGATGCCTCCGGCGAGAAGACGCGTGAGGCGGATGTGCGTATCGAAACGCTCGGGGGCCAGCTCAACGTCGCGCTGGCGCAGGTCGCTGAAGAACAGCGGCGGCGGGCGGAACTCGAAGCGGCGGAGCGGGCCCGGCTTGCGGCGGAAGCCGAACGGCTGGAACGCTACAGCTCGGAGTTCTTTGGCAAGCTGCGCGATGTTCTGCAGGGAAGGGATGGCGTGCGGATCGTGGGGGATCGCTTCGTCTTTTCTTCCGAAGTGCTGTTCCAGCCGGGTTCGGATACCCTTGCGCCCGAAGGACGCTCGCAGATCGCCGGGGTCGCCTCGATTCTGAAGGATATCTCGAATGAAATTCCGCCGGGCATCGACTGGATCCTTCGGGTGGATGGCCATACCGACGATACGCCCCTGTCGGGGACGGGACAGTTTCGCGACAACTGGGAGCTGAGTCAGGCCCGTGCCCTGTCGGTCGTGCGCTACATGGTCAACGATCTGGGATTCCCACCCGAACGTCTGGCCGCGACGGGATTTGGTGAATTTCGCCCCGTCGCGAGCGGCAACTCACCCGAAGCGCGGGCGCAGAACCGCCGAATCGAGTTGAAACTGACCGAGCGTTGAACCCGTGGGGGTGATTTCGGGTGGGCCTGACGTTTGGAGGCGCGCGCCAGCAACAAGATAGCGCTTCTTTCACGAAAGTGCCGGTCGTGTAGGGTGTTGCGCTGCGGATCCTCACCAAGGGAGATTTAGACATCTCCACGGACTGCTGAAAAGGCGTTCAGATCTGCGTTGAGGCGGTGATCGTTCGCAATCCAAAGAAGAATTCAAACGGTTCTGATCATCCGGGAGCCTATTTCCCGATTTGTGAAACAGGACATTTCAGGGCCTTTTTAGCAGCCTGCCAAGCGCAGCAAAGAAAAGGCCCCGCTGCGCACAGCGGGGCCTTTCATGAAGATCGGGCTTATTCCGCTGTCAGAAGCGGCGGCTTGTTGCCTGTGAGCCGGGGGCGCGACGGCTCCTCGATCTCCAGGGCGATGGTGTCGTCCTTGACCGCGATCTTGACCACGCCGCCCTTGGCGAGCCGACCAAAGAGCAACTCCTCCGCCAACGGCTTCTTGATGTGCTCCTGGATCACCCGACCGAGGGGACGCGCGCCCATCTTGTCGTCGTAGCCCTTCTCGGCCAGCCAGTCAGCGGCGGCTGGTGTCAGTTCGATATGCACCCCACGGTCCATCAACTGGGCTTCAAGTTGCAGAACGAACTTTTCGACGACTTGCAGGATCACCTCACGCGGCAGCGGTGCGAAGGAGATCACCGCATCCAGACGGTTGCGGAATTCCGGCGTGAAGGTCCGCTCGATGGCTGCCGTATCCTCACCTTCGCGACGGTCACGGTTGAAGCCGATGGCCGCCTTCGCCTGTTCGGAGGCCCCGGCATTCGAGGTCATGATCAGGATCACGTTGCGGAAGTCCACCTGCCGGCCATTGTGGTCGGTGAGTTTGCCGTGATCCATCACCTGCAACAGGATGTTGTAGACATCCGGGTGCGCCTTCTCCATCTCGTCCAGCAGCAGCACGCAATGCGGATGCTGGTCCACGCCGTCGGTCAGCATGCCGCCCTGATCGAAGCCGACATAGCCCGGAGGCGCGCCGATCAGCCGGGAAACCGTATGTTTCTCCATGTATTCCGACATGTCGAAGCGCAGCAGTTCCACGCCAAGCGTATTGGCGAGCTGTTTGGCGACCTCCGTCTTGCCGACGCCGGTCGGACCCGCGAACAGGTAGTTGCCGATGGGCTTCTCCGGCTCCCGCAGGCCCGCGCGGGCCAGCTTGATCGCGGAGGAGAGCGCCTCGATCGCCTTGTCCTGACCGAAGACCACGCGCTTGAGGGTCTTTTCCAGGTCGCGCAGCACCTCTGCATCGTCCTTGGAGACGCTTTTCGGGGGGATCCGGGCGATCTTGGCCACGACGGCCTCGATTTCCTTGGCGTTGATCGTCTTGCGGCGGCGTGACTCGGGCAGCAGGTGCTGAGCGGCACCTGCCTCGTCGATCACGTCGATCGCCTTGTCGGGCAGTTTCCGGTCATGGATGTAGCGCGCGGACAGCTCCACGGCCGTCTTGATGGCATCCGCGGTATAGCGGATGTCGTGATGCTCCTCGAAATAGGGTTTCAGGCCCATCAGGATCTTGATCGTGTCGGGCACCGACGGTTCGTTCACGTCGATCTTCTGGAAACGCCGCGACAGCGCCCGGTCCTTCTCGAAATGCTGGCGGAACTCCTTGTAGGTGGTGGAGCCCATGCAGCGCAGCCGCCCCCCCTGAAGCGCGGGCTTCAGCAGGTTGGAGGCATCCATCGCGCCGCCGGAGGTGGCGCCCGCGCCGATCACTGTATGGATTTCGTCGATGAACAGGATCGCGTCGGGGTGATCCTCCATCTCCTTGACCACGGCCTTCAGGCGCTCTTCGAAATCCCCCCGGTAGCGGGTTCCGGCGAGCAACGCGCCCATGTCGAGCGAGAAGATCGTGGCAGAGGCCAGAATGTCCGGCGTCTCCCCTTCGACGATCTTCCAGGCGAGTCCTTCGGCGATGGCGGTCTTGCCGACTCCGGGATCCCCCACGAGAAGCGGGTTGTTCTTGCGGCGGCGGCAGAGCACCTGGATGCAGCGCTCCACCTCCCCCTCCCGGCCGATCAGCGGATCGACATCGCCCTTCCGCGCCTTGGCGTTCAGGTCAACACAATATTTCGCAAGCGCGGATTCGCGCGACTCACCCCCGGAATTCCCCGAGGTGGAACCGGATTGGGACGACGTGTTCTGTTCCTCCTCATGATCGCTGGTTCCGGTGATCGGGCGCGTCTCGCCGAAGGAGGGATCCTTGGCTACGCCATGGGCGATGAAGTTGACCGCATCGTAACGGGTCATGTCCTGCTCCTGCAGGAAGAAGGCCGCGTTCGATTCGCGTTCGGCAAAGATCGCGACAAGGACATTCGCCCCCGTCACTTCTGTCCGGCCGGAGGACTGGACATGGATCGCCGCACGCTGGATCACGCGCTGGAAGGCCGCGGTCGGCACCGCCTCCGAGCCTTCGATATCGGTCACGAGGGTCGAAAGATCATCGTCGATGAAGTCGGTGAGCGTCCGGCGGAGTTCCTCAAGATCGACACTGCAGGCCCTCATCACCCGGGAGGCGTCGGGTTCGTCGATCAACGCCAGCAACAGGTGCTCCAGCGTTGCGAGTTCGTGGCGCCGCGCGTTGGCCAGCGCCAGCGCAGCATGGATTGCTTGCTCGAGGGTGGTCGAAAAAGAAGGCACGGGCCGTGCTCCTGTCCTTGAGGGTCGGAGGTGGGGCGGACCCCGCTCCAACCGTGTCCCCATATCCTTAAAGTTCGGTGTTCGAGGCCGCGCTTCAAGTTTTTTCTGTGAGATTCCGCCCGATCCGCGCGCAGTTGCGACAAATGTGATCGGAAAGGCTCCTCCCATGTCCCGACCGGATGACCGGTCGTCCCGGAATCGCTCAGAATGCGTCCTTTCTGCGCCGGATTTCGGCAAAAACTTCCGCATCTTCTGCATCGCTCCCGAACCCGAGCTGGCGTCTGATGCCGGCCTCGCCGGGCCGCAGGAAAGGATTGGTCGCGAGTTCTTCCGAGAGCGTCGAGGGTACGGTCGGTTGCATTCGCGCACGCAGAGCCGCCACCTCGGTCTGTCGCGATCTAAGCATTCCGTTCTCAGGTTCAATGGTTAGCGCAAACGCGATGTTGCCCGTCGTGTATTCGTGACCGGAATAGACGCGCGTTTCGGGCGGCAATGAGATGAGCTTCGTCAGGCTTTCCCACATCATAGCGGGCGCTCCCTCGAAAAGCCGCCCGCAGCCGCAGGCCATGAGGCTGTCTGCGGAAAAGAGCGCCCCTGTCTGCGGGAAATGGAAGGCGACATGTCCCACGGTATGGCCGGAGACATCGATCACCCGGCCGTCCTCTCCGCCGACCCGAACCGTGTCGCCCTCCGTCACCGCGGTGTCGAGCGCGGGGAGCCGGTGTCGGTCGGCGGCGGCGCCGATCACGCGCGCATTCGTGGCGGCCCGAAGCTCATCGACCCCCTGAACGTGATCGGGATGGTGGTGGGTGAGGAGGATCGTGCCCAGCCGCCAATCCCGCTCCTCAAGGGCGCGGAGAATCGGCGCGGCTTCCGGCACATCCACCACGGCGGTGTCGCCGGTCGCGGCGTCGTGCAGCAGGTAGGCGTAATTGTCGCTCAGGCAGGGGATGGTGATGATGTCGAGGGTCATGGTGTTTCCTTGCGGCTCGGCTATCTTGCGGGTCATGGCCAAGCTAATCGCTGATACCGCGGAGACAATGCACCTGGACGCGCTGGAACTGCGTAATTTCTATTACCGCACCGGCCTCGGCCGGGTTGCGCAGCGGAGCCTGCGGCAGAGCTTCCTTGAGCTCTGGCCGGAGGCTCAGGGCCAGACGGTGGTGGGATTCGGCTTTCCCGCGCCGCTTCTGCGACCCTACATGGGCAAGGCGCGTCGGATTGTCGCACTGATGCCGGGTCAGCAGGGCGTGATGTCCTGGCCGCGGGGGGAGGCGAACGTCTCCGTGCTTTGCGAGGAGACGCAGTGGCCGCTCCCCACCGGCATCGCGGACAAGCTCTTCCTGCTCCACGGGCTGGAGACGACGGACTACCCGTCCGAGCTTCTGGAGGAGTGCTGGCGGGTGCTGGGGGCGGGGGGGCGTGCGATCTTCGTCGTGCCCAACCGGTCCGGCATGTGGTCCCGGACGGATTCGACACCCTTCGGTTTCGGCCGTCCCTATTCGCTCCGCCAGCTGGAGTCGCAGCTCAAGCGCCACGCTTTCACTCCCGAACGCTACGTCACCTCGCTTTACACCCCGCCATCTCCCCGGCGATTCTGGTTGCGCACCTCAGACTTCTGGGAGGGGACGGGGCGGCGGCTTTCGTCCGTCTTTTCGGGCGGCGTACATATCGTGGAGGCGTCGAAGCAGGTTTATGCCCCCACCCGTCCGGGCCTGCGGCAGATGGTCCGCCGGCCGCTCCGCGTGCTGGAGGGGGCAACCCAGCCCGGTCCCGTCGCAGGCGCGGAGCCCGCTTAAGTCACAGGTTGCACAGAGCTGTGGCAACCTTGCCAGATGTTGGCGCTAAAGGCCCGAAATAAGCCTTTTGTGGGTGTCTCCGTCGGTCCAACACGGTTGCGAGCGCGGAAGGGGTCTGCTACACGCAACCCCGGATTTGGGCCGCGCCGTGCGTGCGCCTTGGACGGCCCCGGACCCGCGTGCTTTTCCCGCACTGCGCCGGTGAGGGGTCACAGCATCGGAAGGGTGGACGTGGCCGAACCTGCTTCGATTTCATACGGTATCGCCGCGCGTTATGCGACGGCCGTCTTCGAACTGGCACAAGAGCAGAACGCGCTTGATGCGTTGGAGGCCGATATCGGCACTCTCGACGCGATTCTCAAGGAAAGCGCCGATTTCCGAACCATGATTACCTCGCCCCTCTACTCGCGCGACGCGGAGAAGAATGCGGTGATGGCCGTCGCGGGCAAGGCCGGTCTCACGGATGTGATGTCGCGCACGTTGGGCCTCATGGCGGATCATCGGCGGCTGTTCACGCTCCCCCAGTTCGTGACCGAGCTTCGGGACATGATCAAGCGCGCCAAGAACGAGGTGACTGCTGAGGTGATTTCCGCCCAGCCGCTCACCGAGGATCAGGTGCAACGTCTCGAAACCGTGCTCACCGCCAAGGCGGACGGGCGCAAGGTTCTGATCAATACGACCGTGGATGACACGCTCATCGGTGGTCTTGTCGTCAAGCTGGGCTCGAAGATGATCGACACCTCGGTCCGCTCGAAGCTCTCGGCACTCCAGAATGCAATGAAAGAGGTCGGATAATGGGTATCCAAGCTGCTGAGATCTCCGCGATCCTCAAAGAGCAGATCAAGAATTTCGGCCAGGAAGCCGAAGTGGCGGAAATCGGCCGCGTCCTGTCGGTTGGCGACGGGATTGCCCGGGTCTATGGCCTCGACAACGTGCAGGCGGGGGAGATGGTCGAGTTTCCCGGCGGCATCCAGGGGATGGCGCTGAACCTCGAAGTCGACAACGTCGGTATCGTGATCTTCGGTGACGACCGCGGCATCCGCGAGGGCGACACCGTAAAACGCACGAAATCCATCGTGGACGTGCCCGCGGGCGAGGGGCTGCTGGGCCGCGTGCTCGACGGTCTCGGCAACCCGATCGACGGCAAGGGCGCGCTGAACTTCTCCGAGCGCCGCGTGGCCGATGTGAAGGCTCCCGGCATCATTCCGCGGAAGTCCGTGCACGAGCCGATGGCCACCGGCCTCAAGGCGATCGACGCGATGATCCCGATCGGCCGCGGTCAGCGGGAGCTCATCATCGGCGACCGTCAGACCGGCAAGACCGCCGTGGCGCTCGACACCATCCTGAACCAGAAGTCCTACAACGAGGCTGCCGGTTCCGACGAATCCAAGAAACTCTACTGCATCTACGTCGCCATCGGGCAGAAGCGCTCGACCGTGGCGCAGCTGGTGAAGAAGCTCGAGGAGAGCGGTGCGATCGAATACACGATCGTCGTCGCCGCGACCGCTTCCGATCCCGCGCCGATGCAGTATCTCGCGCCCTATTCGGCGACCGCGATGGCGGAATTCTTCCGCGACAACGGCCGTCACGCGCTCATCATCTATGATGACCTCTCCAAGCAGGCCGTTTCCTACCGTCAGATGTCGCTGCTGCTGCGCCGTCCGCCGGGGCGCGAAGCCTATCCGGGCGACGTGTTCTATCTCCACTCCCGTCTGCTGGAACGCTCGGCGAAGATGTCGGATGCCTTTGGCGCCGGTTCGCTGACGGCGCTTCCGATCATCGAAACCCAGGCGGGCGACGTGTCGGCCTATATCCCGACCAACGTGATCTCCATCACCGACGGTCAGATCTTCCTTGAGACGGAACTGTTCTACCAGGGCATCCGCCCGGCGGTGAACACCGGCCTCTCGGTGTCGCGCGTCGGCTCGGCTGCTCAGACCAATGCCATGAAATCGGTCGCGGGCCCGGTGAAGCTGGAACTCGCGCAGTATCGCGAGATGGCGGCCTTCGCCCAGTTCGGCTCCGACCTCGATGCCTCCACGCAGAAGCTGCTGAACCGCGGTTCCCGCCTGACGGAGCTGATGAAGCAGCCGCAGTATTCGCCGCTGACCAACGCGGAGATCGTCTGCGCGATCTATGCGGGGACGCATGGCTTCCTGGATTCGATCCCGGTTGGCAAGGTCGGTGCCTTCGAGAAGGGCCTGCTGGGCCATCTGCGCACCAATCACCGCGCGCTGCTCGACGACATCACCGTCAACGACCGCAAGGTGAAGGACGAGCTTGAAGCCAAGATCAAGGCCGCGATCACTGAATTTGCCAAAGACTTCGCTTAAGGGCGGGGGAGCAGGGACGGATAGATGCCGAGCCTAAAGGACCTCAAGAACCGGATCAGCAGCGTCAAGTCGACGCGCAAGATCACCAAGGCCATGCAGATGGTCGCGGCGGCGAAACTGCGCCGCGCCCAGGAAGCCGCCGAAGCCGCCCGCCCCTATGCGGAGCGGATGAATTCGGTCATCGCGGGCCTCGCCGGGTCGGTCGCGGGCTCGCCTGGCGCGCCGCGGCTGCTCGCCGGAACGGGGCAGGACAAGGTCCACCTCCTGGTCGTCATGACCTCGGAGCGTGGCCTTGCCGGTGCCTTCAACTCCTCCATCGTCCGGTTGGCGCGGCTCCGTGCCGACACGCTGATCGGGCAGGGCAAGACGGTGAAGATCCTGACCGTGGGCAAGAAGGGGCGCGAACAGCTCCGCCGCGACTACGGGCAGTATCTCGTCGGGCATGTCGATATGTCGGAGGTAAAGAAACTCGGCTACGTCAATGCCCACGATATCGCGCGTCAGATCATGACACGGTTCCAGAACGGCGAATTCGACGTGGCGACGATCTTCTACAACCGTTTCCAGTCGGTCATCAGCCAGGTGCCGACGGCGAAGCAGATCATCCCCGCCTCGTTCGAGGAAACGCCCGCCACATCCGCCTCGTCGCTCTATGAGTATGAGCCGTCCGAGGAAGGTATCCTGACCGATCTGCTGCCGCGTTCCATCGCGACCCAGATCTTCACGGCGCTGCTTGAGAACGCAGCCTCGGAGCAGGGTGCGCGGATGAGCGCGATGGACAACGCGACCCGCAACGCGGGGGACATGATCAACAAGCTCACGATCCAGTACAACCGCTCCCGGCAGGCTGCGATCACCAAAGAGCTTATCGAAATCATCTCGGGCGCCGAAGCGCTCTAACGACCGGAGTAACCAATGTCACAAGGCAAAGTCACGCAGGTCATCGGCGCTGTCGTGGACGTGCAGTTCGACGGCGCGCTCCCGGCGATCCTGAACGCGCTGGAGACGACCAACAACGGCAAGCGCCTCGTTCTGGAAGTGGCTCAGCACCTTGGCGAGAACACCGTGCGCACCATCGCGATGGATGCGACGGAAGGCCTCGTCCGCGGCGAGCCGGTGAGCGATACCGGCGCACCGATTTCGGTGCCCGTCGGCGACGGCACGCTCGGCCGCATCCTGAATGTCATCGGCGAGCCGATCGACGAAAAGGGTCCGGTCGACGCGACCGAGCGCCGCGCCATCCACCAGCCCGCGCCCGACTTCGAGGACCAGTCCACGGAATCGGCGATCCTCGTCACCGGCATCAAGGTCATCGACCTGCTGGCCCCCTATGCGAAGGGCGGCAAGATCGGCCTCTTCGGCGGTGCGGGCGTCGGCAAGACGGTGCTCATCCAGGAACTCATCAACAACATCGCCAAGGTGCACTCGGGCTATTCCGTGTTCGCCGGCGTGGGTGAGCGGACGCGCGAGGGCAACGACCTCTACCACGAGTTCATCGAATCGGGCGTCATCAACATCGACAAGCTCGAAGAGTCCAAGGTGGCGCTGGTCTATGGCCAGATGAACGAACCGCCGGGTGCCCGTGCCCGCGTGGCGCTCACCGGTCTGACCATCGCGGAGCAGTTCCGTGACCAGTCGGGTTCGGACGTGCTGTTCTTCGTCGACAACATCTTCCGTTTCACCCAGGCGGGCTCGGAAGTGTCGGCGCTGCTGGGCCGCATCCCCTCCGCCGTGGGCTATCAGCCGACGCTCGCCACCGACATGGGTGCGCTGCAGGAGCGGATCACCTCGACCCGCGCCGGGTCCATCACTTCGGTGCAGGCGATCTACGTGCCGGCCGACGACCTTACCGACCCGGCACCTGCGACGTCGTTTGCCCACCTCGACGCGACGACGGTGCTGTCCCGCGCCATCTCGGAGCTGGGCATCTACCCGGCGGTGGACCCGCTCGACTCGACCTCCCGGATCCTCGATCCGCAGGTGGTGGGGCAGGATCACTACGACACCGCCCGCGCCGTGCAGGGGATCCTTCAGCGCTACAAGTCGCTGCAGGACATCATCGCCATCCTCGGGATGGACGAACTGTCGGAGGAGGACAAGCTGACCGTGGCCCGCGCCCGGAAGATCCAGCGCTTCCTGTCGCAGCCCTTCGACGTGGCGCAGGTGTTCACGGGTTCGCCCGGTGTGCAGGTTCCGCTCGACAAGACCATCGCCTCCTTCAAGGCGGTCGTCGCGGGCGAATACGATCACCTGCCGGAAGCAGCCTTCTACATGGTCGGCGACATCGAGGAAGTGAAGGCGAAAGCCGAGCGTCTCGCTGCGGCCGCGGCCTGAGGGAGCTGACATGGCCGATACGATGCAGTTCGACCTCGTGGCGCCGGAGCGGATGTTGACATCCGTTGCCGCCACGGCGGTCACCATCCCCGGATCGGAGGGAGAGCTTACGGCCATGCCGGGGCACGCCCCCCTGATCCTCACGCTTCGTCCCGGCATCGTCCGGGTCGAAGGTCCGAAAGGCGCGGCGAGTTTCGTCGTTACCGGGGGCTTTGCCGAGATCAACGCGGGCGCGGTTTCTGTGCTGGCGGAGAAGGCGATCCCGATTACGGAGGTGACCTCCAGCGTGATCGACCAACTGGTGCTCGAGGCGGAGAGCCTTGCCGACAGCGCGCCGCCCGAGGAAAAGGCGAATACGGAAAAGCTGGTCGCCGATACCAAGGCGCTGAAGGATCTGATCCGCCACTGAGCGGCGGCTCCATGAGATGCGGGAAAGCCGGCAGCGATGCCGGCTTTTTTCATGCGCCAGCCTTCGCCGGCATGAAAGCCCTTCACCGGTATAAAAACCTTTCACCGGCATGAAAAAGACCGCGCCGAAGCGCGGTCCGATCCCTCTCCCGAAGGCCGCGCCGTCAGCGCGGATACATGCCCTCATAGATCGGCACCAGCGTATTGGTGTCGAACAGCGAGGACACCGATGTCCCGTTCCAGATGTTCAGGATCGCCTGCGCGAACATCGGCGCGGTGGGCACGATGCGGATATTATGCGCCGCTTTCACCGCCGCCGTCGGCTCGATGGAATCGGTGATGACGAGGTTCTTCATGGCGGAATTGGTGATCCGTTCCACCGCGGGGCCGGACAGCACCCCGTGGCTGATATAGGCGTGGACCTCCTTCGCGCCATTCTCCAGAAGCAGGTCAGCCGCCTTCACCAGCGTTCCGGCCGTGTCACAGATATCGTCGATGATAAGGCAGATCTGGTCCTCCACCTCACCGATGATGGTCATTTCGGCGACCTCACCCGGCTTGGTGCGCCGCTTGTCCACGATGGCGAGGTTGGCGCCGATCCGCTGGGCGAGCTCCCTCGCGCGGCCCACGCCGCCGACATCGGGCGAAACCACGGTGATCTCGTTCATCCGGCCGCGGAAATTGTGCTCCACATCCAGAGCAAACACCGGGGCGGCATAGAGGTTGTCCACCGGGATGTCGAAAAAGCCCTGAATCTGGGCCGCATGCAGGTCGAGCGTGAGGATGCGCTCGATCCCGGCCTCGGTCAGCAGGTTGGCGACCAGCTTCGCGGAAATCGGCGTGCGCGCCTTGGTGCGGCGATCCTGCCGGGCATAGCCGAAATAGGGGACCACGGCGGTGATCCGTCCGGCGGAGGAGCGGCGGAGCGCATCGGTGATGATGAGCAGCTCCATCAGGTTGTCGTTCGCCGGGTTGGAGGTCGGCTGGATGATGAACATGTCCTCGCCACGGACGTTCTCATAGACTTCGACGAAGATTTCCTGATCGTTGAAGCGCTCCACCCGCGCATCGACGAGCCCGACGGTCATGCCGCGGTGCATCGACATGCGACGTGCGATGGAAGAGGCGAGCGAGCGGTTGGCGTTGCCGGAGATCAGTTTCGGCTCATTCATGGCAGCCATGACGGGATCCTTGCTACAATCGGCGGGAGGCCGGATTCGCGATATTGACACCGCTTATCACCGGGCTACGCTCGCGCCAACACGCGGGGGGACGGTTCATGACGCAGATCGACTACTTCTTTTCGACGGCCTCGCCCTATACCTACCTCGCGGGCCTGCGCCTGGAAGAGATCGCCGCCCGCCACGGCGCGACCATCGCCTATAAACCGGTCGATCTCGGCGGTCTGTTCCCCCGCACGGGCGGGCTGGCGTTGCCGCAACGTCACCCGGCGCGGCAGGCCTACCGGTTGCAGGAATTGCGGCGGCAGGCGGCGAAGGCCGGGCTGCCGATCCATCTCCAGCCGCGCTTCTGGCCCGTGAACGCCGCGCCTTCCGCCTATGCGATCATCGCGGCGCAATCTGCTGGCGGAGGCGATCTGGGAGGTCTCGTTCACGGGTTCTGCGCCGCCTGCTGGGCGGAGGAGCGGAACATCGCGGAGGATGACGTGATCCGCGACGAACTCTCCCGCCACGGCTTTGACGCCGCACTGGCCGACAAGGGCCTGCTGGTGGGAGCGGAAACCTATGCGAGAAATCTGGAGGAAGCCGTATCCCGGGGCGTCTTCGGCGCTCCTTTCTACATAGTCGGCGAGGAGATGTTCTGGGGGCAGGACCGGCTCTCCGACCTCGACGCGCATCTGTCGGGGCGGCTGTAGTGGCCGACATGGTGGACCGCGGAGCGCCGCTTGCCACGCGAAGCTGGGGCAGCGGCCCCCGGGCAGTCGTTCTGGCGCATTGCTCGCTCGCCCATGGCGGAGCGTGGAGCGGTGTCGCTGCTGATCTGGATGACCTCTGCGCGATGACTGCCGTGGATTTGCCCTCGCACGGGCGAAGCTGGCGGTGGGCCCCCGGCCTTGGCGACTATCACGATGTCGCGACGCATGCGCTACGTCGTTCGGTGCTGACGGCGGGCAGGGGCGGGCCGGTCGATCTGGTCGGCCACTCGCTCGGCGGCACGCTTGTTCTTCGTCTGGCGCTGGAGACCCCTGAACTCGTGCGGAGCCTCGCCCTGGTGGAGCCGGTGCTGTTCGCCGCGGTGACGGGTGGCGGACCCGTAGCTGACAACCGGGCCTTTGCAGAGGCCTGGGGGCGGGGCGACAGGGAAGAGGCCTCCCGCGCCTTCATGTCGCGCTGGGGTGCGGGCATGGCATGGGAGTGGTTGCCCGACCGGATGAAGCGCTACATCGTCGATCGTATCGAGGTGATTCCCGCGACATCGGGGGCGCTGTCCGAGGATTCCGCAGGCCTGCTCCGACCGGGGCGGCTGGAAGGGCTGGCCCGGCCCGTAACGCTGATCCATGGGGCCGCATCCGCGCCCCTCGCGCCGGAGATCGTGCACCGGCTTGCGGCGCGCCTTCCCGATGCGGAGGTCGTGGCGATTCCGGGCGCGGGCCATATGGCGCCCATCACGCATCCGGCGGCTGTGGCAGAGGCCTTGCGGCGTTTGCTCGCGCGGAGCTGATCAGGTCTTGGGCATGGCGAGCACGAAGCCACGCCCCGACTTCACGTAATGAAGCTCGCTTGCCCCGATGGCCACCACCTGACCCCCGTCGAACCGGTCTCCCACCTTCACCTGCTGCAACCGTCCGTTGGATAGCCGAACGAGGGCGCGGCGGTTCGACGATGTGCCGAACACGCCAAGCAGATTAACATCGCGCAGGTTCATCGCTTTAGTGATGGTGGCTTGCTTGGCAACGGAGGCTCGGGTGGGGATTCTGGGTGTCACGACCTGTGGTTCCGGTTCATCGTCAGATTCTGTGGCTGCAGCCAGAGGGCTTCTGGTCACGACCGGTTGGCGCGCCGCAGCAACGACGGGCGGCGTCATTTGCGGCTGAGGGGGGGCTGCGACGGCGGCGCGCGCCGGGGCGGCTGGTTCCGCCACGGCTGCGGCAAGGGCGACCGCGATGGCGGGCGCAAAATTCCTTGGTCTCGAACGGGGCCGATCGACGGCGAGCGCGACGGGGGGGTTCTCTGCCTCGGCTGCGGCCTGGCCACGCGCGGCGATGCCTGCGGGCTTCGGCATCGGACGATGCGAGGACAGTTTCGGGGCAGGATCGTTGCTGGCCATGTTCCGCGGTGCCGCCGGTGTGGCGGCTATCGGGCGGGAGCCGGGGCGCGCTTTCGGCCGGGTGGCGTCGATCTGCGCCCCCGTGCGGCGGCGTGGTGCTTCCGTCAGGGCGAGGCGCGGGCCGACCGGATAAGCCACCCCGAGCATGGCCGGACGGTGTCGTGCAAGAAGCCCACGAAGGGTCTCCGCCTCCGCCGCTTGCGCCGTCAGAGGGCGAGTCGGAGCGGCGAGGGTGCCGGCGTGCGCGGCACCGACAAAGTCGAACTGACCGGCGCGGCTCGTCCGCTGGTCACCCAGAAACAGGCCAGACCCGAGCAGGACAAGCAGGATAAGCACCAGAAGCCCAAGGGCGAGCATCAGTCCGCGCCGCATGCGTGTCCGCTCCCTCGCAGGCGCACGCAGGGTGTTCTTCGCATCCGTCGCAGGGGACGTGCTGGCGGCGCCCTGAAGCGGCGGGCTGACATGGCGGACGCTCTCCTGCGGGGGCAGATCGGGGCGCGGCGCGGTCGGCCGAACAGTGGCGGCTGGCGCGGCGAGCGCGGCCACATCCGCATCGAGCGGCGGCGGTTCGGCCGCCATGGGGGCAGGGGGGTGGGTTTCCCGACCCTCCTCCACATGGTCTGACAGAACCCCGACAGAGCCCGGCGCATCCACCGCCATCGCCTCGGAGCCCTGCACCGCCCGCTGCGCCCCCGGGGAAGCCGTCGGCGCGGCGTCGGGCGGCCGTTTCGGCTCCCCCGGAACAGGACGCCGGTCGAGAAGGCGCATCGGTACGGTCTCACGCTCCACCCGCTCCTCCGGGCCGAGCAGCGCGGGGGCGAGATGGGTCTGGCCGAAGAACGGTTCGCCATTGAACTGGCCCTGCGGCGGTATCGCCACGAAGGCCACCGGCGCAAAGCGGCTATCGGCGGCGAAGGCCTCCGCCTCCTCCAGCGTCTCCCGCGCGACGATGGCGACCTGCACCTCCCGCCCGTCGCCGGTCCAGTCGAAAACCAGCTCCTCCGGCGCATAGGGGGTCATCCCCTCCAGCGCCGCGCGGATCTGACGGCGGCGGGAGGCGGCATCCGGCCCGGGGGCCATGACGCGCGTATAGAGTATCTGGTCGTTCGGGATCGCAAGACGCGTCGTCAGCACGCCCGGCTCCATGCCAAGCGCGGTGCTGCGGAGTGCCGCGACCTTCTGGCCGAGGTCGGGATCGCCCAGACCGACGGCCCCGACCGTTCGCCAGCCAAGCGGCGTGCGGTGGAAAAGACGGATGCCGTCGGCGGCAAGTTCGAGCGTGAAACTGGGCTTCATCGGAACGCACCTACCACGAAAGACGGACCGCTGCGATTATGCAGTGGCATCAGCATGGGGTATAGCGGGAAATCGCGCACGCTAGGGGTAGGAACACGGAGAGTTCACTTGTCAGCGGTGCGACGCCCCGCCACAGCAGAGGAAAAAGGAGGCATATCATGCGGTTCACCACTCTCGCCATGCTCATGACGTTCGCGGCCACGCCGCTTGCCGCGCAGGAGGCACAGATGACCTATCCGACCATTACCGTGAACGGAGAGGGAGAGGTCAGCGCCCGCCCCGACATGGCTACCGTGACGCTGGGGGTCGAGACCCTGGGGGACAGCGCGAATGCGGCGCTGGCCGAAAACACCGCCGCGACCGCGAAGATGCTTGAGACGCTGAAGGCGGCCGGAATTGCCGCCAAGGACATGCAGACCTCCGACCTGACGCTCGGGCCCCGCTGGGAGCAGCCCCAGCAGGGCCAGCCGAAGGTCGTGGGATTTGTCGCCGCCAACAACGTGAGCGTGACGGTGCGGGATCTGAACAAGCTGGGCAGCGTGCTGGATACCGTCGTCAGGAACGGGGCGAACACGTTCCAGGGGCTGCGGTTCGGGCTGTCCGATCCCAAACCCAACGCGGATGCTGCGCGCAAGGCCGCCGTCGCCGATGCCATCGCACGCGCGCATCTTTATGCGGAGGCGGCGGGCGTCGCGCTCGGCCCGGTTCAGTCGCTGACCGAAAGCTTCACCGGCCAGCAGCCGCGCCCGATGATGCGCATGAGCGCGGACAGCGGCGCGGGCGTCCCGTTGGCAGAGGGTGAGGTCAGCGTGAACGCGAATGTGACGATGGTTTTCCGTCTGGGACAGTAGGCCCCGCGATACAAGGATGCGCGACACAGGGAAAAGGCCCGGACAACCTGTCCGGGCCTTTCGTTTGCGCTGGCTGCCCGGGCGTTACCCCACCGCGGCGCTGAGGGCCTGATCCAGATCCGCGATCAGGTCGTCGGCATCCTCGATCCCGATGGACAGGCGGACCACGTTCGGCCCGGCGCCTGCGGCCTCCCGCTGCGCATCGGTGAGCTGCCGATGCGTGGTGGAGGCCGAATGGATGATGAGCGAACGCGTATCGCCAAGGTTCGCCACGTGGCTGAACAGCTTCACGCTGTCCACCAGCTTCACCCCGGCCTCGTAGCCACCCTTCACGCCAAAGGTGAACAGCGCCCCCGCGCCACGGGGCGTGATCCGCTGCGCCCGCTCATACCAGGGGGAGGACGGCAGCCCCGCATAGGTCACGACCTCCACGCGGGGATCGGCCTCCAGCCAGGCGGCGACCTTCCGTGCGTTCTCCACGTGCCGGGCCATGCGCAGGCTCAGCGTCTCGATCCCCATGAGCGTGTAATGTGCGCCCTGCGGGTTCATCGTCATGCCAAGATCACGCAGACCGACGGCGATGCTGTGGAAGGTGAAAGCCATCGGCCCCAGCGCCTCGTGGAACTTCAGTCCGTGATATGCGGGTTCCGGCGCGGAGAGCGAGGGGAACTTGTCAGACGCCGACCAGTCGAACTTGCCCGAATCGACCACGACCCCGCCCGTGACCGTGCCGTTGCCGGTCATGTATTTCGTCAGCGAATGCACGACCAGCGTCGCGCCCATCTCTATGGGGCGGCAGAGCCAGGGCGTGGCGAGCGTGTTGTCCACGATGAGCGGCAGCCCGGCCTCATCCGCCACCTTTGCCACCGCGGGAATATCGGTGACATAGCCGCCGGGATTGGAGATCGATTCGCAGAAGATCGCGCGGGTATCCTCGTCGATCGCGGCCCGCAGCGCGTCCAGATCGTCGAAATCCACCAGCTTGGCGGACCAGCCGAACCGCTTGATCGTCTGGGTAAGCTGCGTGACCGTTCCCCCGTAGAGCCGGGTGGAGGCGACAACGTTCTTGTCCGGCGCCATCAGCGGGAACAGCGCCATGATCTGCGCGCCATGGCCGGAGGAGCAGCAGACCGCGCCCGCACCGCCCTCAAGCGCCGCCACCCGATCCTGAAGCGCGCTGACCGTGGGGTTGGTCAGGCGGGAATAGATGTAGCCCACCTCCTGAAGGCCAAAGAGCGCCGCTGCGTGATCTGCATCGCGGAACACATAGGCGGTGGTCTGATAGACCGGCACCTGACGGGCACCGGTCGCGGGATCGGGGTTCGCGCCCGCATGGACTTGCAGCGTGTCGAAACCGGGGGTTCTGGTCATGTCGTTCTCCTCTTCGCGCGGGAGGCTAGGGGAGGGCGCAGCCCGCCGCAAGCGGCGCGTGACCGACCGGTGACAGCGCAGTCATTCCAGGCGGGGAGTTCCGGACCGGTCATCCGTCCGGCAGAGGATGAGACGGAACCCCGCAGGGCCAGTGTCCGCTCGCAAGGCCAGTGTCCGATGGCTGGACTCAGGCTCCCACCTTCGGCCCGGGGCAGGGCATGTTGTCGTTGCTCTGGTTCACTTCCACCAGATCCTCCCCGTTCGGATCCCCGTTGAAATGGGCGCGGAGGCCCCCCGGCGTCGCGTAGAAGACCCAGCATTGCGGAAGCGGATCGCTTTCATAGACGAAACAGATCTCGTCCCCGGCGGGATACCACTGGCCGTAGCGGCATTCCTGCCCGACAAAGGCCCAGACGACCTGCCGCCCCGGCAGATAGCGCTCGATGCCATAGGGCGCGCCGTTCGCGCCATAGGTCAGTGTCTTGCCCGTCGAATACCGCTCGAACGCCTCTGCCGACATGGGCCGTTCGGCCGTCGTGGCCGAGAGCACGGGCAGGGCGGCAAGGCCAAGGGCGAGAGCGGAGAGCAGAAGGCGCATCGGAACCTCGTCGGGGTCACCTCCGAAGTGGGGGGCACCTCCGAACGGTGACAGATCGACCGGCGTCTGGCCAGTCCCTGTTTCCTCACGTCTCCGCGCTGAAACGATGGAGCGTCAGCGGCAGGGCGGCAAGCTCGCGCGAGCGGGGTCTGCGCCTGCGGAGCGGCGCGGTCAGTGGCGTCAGAAAGCCCAGCATACGCGCGATACGCCCCGCCAGAGGCCACAGTCCGATGCTGTCCTCCTCCCGGTAGGCCGCGATGGCGGCGTCGATCTCCGGGCGCTCGCCCTCCGCCGCGACATAGGCGGAAAAGACGAACATCAGCAGATCGAGCGCCATGTTGATCCGGCGGTTCCTGCGGGGGGCATAGCGCTCGAAGTCGATGAGCGTGATGCGCTCCCCGTCCCACAGCATGTCGCGCAGGTTCGGGCGTCCATGCGCGATTCCGGCTGCGTGGAAGGCATGGAGCGCGCGCGCCGCGGCCCGAAAGGCCGCCATCCGCTCCTCCTCCGCAAGAAGCCTGTCGCGAAGGATTTTCGCCAGCGGCACACCGCTGTCGGGGGTGACGAAATAATCCTCCGCTTCATCGACCACCGGCGGAACCGGCAGCCCGAGCCGGCCCAGATCATGAAGCGCGCGGCGCTCCCGCTCGAAGGCGCGCGCGGCATCGCCTTTCTGCAGCCGGAGCTTCAGGCTGTTGTAATGCTCCCGCCGCTTCACCCAGTAGCGCCTGCCATCCACCGCCACCGGCGCGACGCGCTGTGCGGGTGGCAGCGTGGCGATTGCGGCACGGAGCCGGGGGAGGAAAGCGTCGGTCATCCCGGTTATCTAGCCGCTCACGCTCCGAAACGGGAGGGGAAAGAGCCTTCGGGCTGGTTTCGGGGGGTGCGGGTCTTTCAACTGACGTCCGTCTGCTTTAGCTGAGAGAAAAGCCGAAAGGCCCAGTGAAATCGCCGGTGCAATCGCGGGGAGAGTGCCCATGTCCTTCTTCAGCAAGCTCAAGGAACGGCTCACGCGATCATCGAGCCGGATCGAGCAGGGGATCGATGCCCTCGTGGAAGAGGCTCCGGCCGCGGAGGCAGAAACCCAGCCTGCCGCGCAGACATCCCCTTCCGCGCCGCCCGCCCTGCCGCTTGCCGCGACGCCGGTCCTGCCGGTCCTGCCGGTCGATGTGGCGCCTGAGCCGCCCGCTTCCATTCCGCCGGAACGGCCCGGTCTGGTCGGCCGGCTGTTCGGCCGCGAAGCGCGGGTGGAGGAGCCGCGCCGCGTCGTGGATGACGCGATGCTGGAGAGCCTTGAGGAGCTGCTGATCCAGGCCGACATGGGAGTTGAGACCGCGCTTCGCGTCACGGCCAATATCGCCGAAGGACGTATGGGTCGCCGCATGTCCGCCAGCGAGATCCGCACGGCGCTGGCTGATGAGATCGCCCGGATCATGGAGCCGGTGGCGCGGCCCCTGCCGCTCTATCCGAAGAAACCGCAGGTGGTGCTGATCGTCGGCGTGAACGGCTCCGGCAAGACCACCACCATCGGCAAGCTCGCCTCGCAGTTCCGGGCAGCGGGCAAGAAGGTGGTCATTGCCGCAGGCGACACCTTCCGCGCAGCGGCGGTCGAGCAGTTGCAGGTCTGGGGGGAGCGTGCCGGTGTGCCGGTGCTGACGGCGCCCGAAGGATCGGACCCGGCGAGCCTCGCGTTCGACGCCATGACCAAGGCGGAGGCGGAGGGCGCGGACTTGCTGATGATCGACACCGCCGGCCGGCTTCAGAACCGCGCCGACCTGATGGAGGAGCTGGCAAAGATCGTGCGGGTCATCCGCAAGAAGGACCCCTCCGCGCCGCATAATACCGTTCTCGTTCTCGATGCGACGACCGGGCAGAACGCGCTGAATCAGGTGGAAACGTTCCGAAAGCTTGCCGATGTGTCCGGCCTCGTGATGACCAAACTTGACGGAACGGCACGCGGGGGCGTGCTCGTGGCGCTGGCCGACAAGTTCGGCCTGCCGATCCATGCGATCGGCGTGGGCGAGCAGATAGACGACCTCGCCCCGTTCGACCCGGAGGATTTCGCGCGCGCCCTGACCGGGGCGGAGGCGTGATCGCTCTCCGGCGCGATCCGGGAGCCGCCGGGCCCGCTGGCCGGTGAGAGGCTGACCGGTGAGAAACGGCCAGCGTCCGATGCCGCGCCGATGCGCGCGACAGCGACGGTCGAGGGAAGATCAGGCGTGGTCGCCGCGTTCCACCGCCCCGATCCGGCGCGAAGCGAGACGGACGAGCCAAAGCACGATGAGCGTCACCAGCGTCGCGAGGGCGGCAAGCGGGATGCGCCCCGCCCCGCAGGCAAGGCCGACCGCCCCCGCGAGCCACATGCTCGCCCCCGTCGTCAGCCCGTTGACCCGCCCCCTCTGGCTGAAGATCGTGCCCGCGGCAAGGAAGGCCACACCCGCCGTCACGGCCTCGATGGCGCGGATCGGGTCGGCCTGGATGGAGGCGCCGCTGCCTTTGGCCTCCACCTGCACCATCTCGAAGGCCATGAGGGTGAACAGACAGGCGGCCAGCGCGACCATCATATGCGTGCGGAGCCCGGCCGGTTTTTCCTTGATCTCCCGCTCGAAACCGATGAGACCCCCCAGCGTCACGGCGGCCAGCAACCGCAGAACCGCCACCTCCATCGGAAATGCCTCGAATGGCGCGGACAGTTCTTCCTTCAGCACGGCCAGCATGATCGCCCCCTTTTTTCCCTTTGCTACAAGCGGGGGGAGCCGGTTGCGGTTCCCGGCGTGGCAATGAGCGAATGGCTCGTCAGCATCGCGGGAACGCCGCTCGGCCAGGAGATCTCCATGGGGCTCGCGCTTCTGGCCGCGCTCCTCCATGCGGTGTTCGGCGCGTTGCAGAAGGGGCAGCGGGCGGACCCGTGGAAATCGCGCGCGGTGATCGACCTGACGGCGGCGGCCATGGCCGCGCCCTTTGCGCTGTTCGTCGTGCCATGGCCTGAGCCGCACATGTGGCCGATCTTCGCGGGTGTGCTGGTCATTCACCTCGCCTACAAGTTCCTGCAGGCGGCGACCTATGCCCGCGGCGCCTATACGGTCGTCTATCCGGTGGTGCGGGGCGCAGCGCCGCTCTTTGCGGTGCTCGGGGCCTATCTGTTCTTCGGGGAGGTCTTCGCGCCCTTGCAGTTCGCAGGCGTTCTGGTGCTGGTGGGGGCGATCTTCGGGCTTGCCTTCTACAACCTGCGGACGATCGTCCTGAACCGCGAAACGCTGGTGTCCGCCCTGGGCTTTGCCGTGGCGACGGGCGGGTTCGTCGCGCTTTACACCACCTATGACGCCTTCGGGATCCGCTCCACCGCCGATCCCTTCACCTTTCTGGCGTGGTTCTTTCTGATCGACGGGCTGAGCTTCCCGCTCGTCATCCGGCGCAGGTGGTATCCCATTCGGCCCGGAGAGGCCCGCCCGCTCATCAGGCTCGGCCTGATAGGGGCGGTGACGGCGTTCTTCAGCTTTGGCGCCATCATGATCGCCACGCGGATCGGCGATGTCGGGCAGGCGGCGGTGCTCCGGGAGACATCGACCGCCTTCGCCGCGCTGATCGGATGGCTGATGCTCGGCGAGAAGGTAGGGCCGGCGCGCACGGCGCTCATGCTGCTTATCGCCGCAGGTGCCGTGCTTGTGCAGGTGGGGGCGGTGCATTGACGTTGCATTGCCCCGCCCGAACGCGCAATTTGCCGCCCGAACGGAGGTGCCGATGGCTGTGAGAAAGATCAACCCGTGGCTGAAGCTCGCGCTGGAGCTTGGGCCGGTGCTGCTGTTCTTCGTGGGCTACATGCGGATCAAGGACCAGAGTTTCGTCATCGGCGGCACGTCCTATGACGGCTTCATCCTGATGACGGCGGCCTTCATCCCGGTGATGATCGTCTGCACGGCGATCCTCTGGGCGCTGACGGGGCATCTGTCGCGGATGCAGGTGCTGACGCTGGTGCTGGTGACCGTGTTCGGCGGGCTGTCGGTCTGGCTGAACGACGAGCGGTTCTTCAAGATGAAGCTCACCATCATCTACCTGCTGTTCGCGGGTGTGCTGGGGGTGGGGCTGTTGCAGGGCAAATCCTACCTCCGCTTCCTGATGGATGAGGTGGTGCCGATGCGGGAGGAGGGTTGGATGATCCTCACCCGCCGCGTCTTCGTGTTCTTCCTGCTCATCGCGGTCGCGAACGAGGTGATCTGGCGGACGCTTTCCACCGAGGTCTGGGTGAACTTCAAGACCTTCGGCCTGACGCTCGCGGTCTTTGCCTTCTTCATCACGCAGGGCAAGCTGTTCGAGCGTTACGCGGTGCGGGAGGAAGAGCCGGGGGAGTGATCCCGGCCCTCTGATCGCCGCTCAGTTCCCCGGCCCTCTCATACTCGGCCTTCAGATCCGCGGCCCGCTGATCGCCAGCGCTGTGATACTCGGCCCCCAGATCCCCGGCCGCGGAAGGGTCAGTCGCGCTTGCCGAACAGCACTTGTTGCGCCTTGCGGTCCTGCGCGATGTCGGTCTTCCGGTCGGCGGCGATGGCGCGGCCGGCCTTCACGGCGGGCCGCTTGCCCACGGTCTCCAGCCAGCGGGCGAGGTTCGGCTTGTCGTCCAGCGTCTGCTGCTGGCCTTCCCAGCCGATGGCCCAGGGCCAGATCGCCATGTCGGCGATGGAGAAGAAATCCCCCGCCACGAATTCCGCCTTGGCCAGTTGGCGGTCCAGCACGCCGTAAAGCCGCGCGACCTCGTTGCGATAGCGGTCCTTGGCATAGGGCAGGTCGTTCGGCGGATCCATGGAGGGGGCGTATTTCAGGAAGTGATGCGCCTGACCCGCCATCGGGCCGAGTCCTCCGACCTGCCAGAACAGCCATTCGTCAACGGTCAGCCTGTCCCGCTCCGTCGTGCCGTAGAACTTGCCGGTCTTGCGGGCGAGGTATTGCAGGATCGCACCGGATTCAAACACGGACACCGGTTTTCCGTCCGGCCCGTCCTCGTCGATGATGGCGGGCATCTTGTTGTTGGGGGAGATCTCAAGGAACTCCGGCTTGAACTGGTCTCCTGCGCCGATGTTCACGGTCTTGACCACATAGGGCAGGTCCATCTCCTCCAGCGCGATGGAAATCTTCCAGCCGTTGGGGGTGGGCCAGTAGAAGAGTTGGATCGGTCCCGGCATGACTCACGCTCCTTTTTCGATTCGAGAATGTTTGCGCGCGCCGTCTATCCGATGCAAGCCCGCCCGGCAGGTGTTGACGTCGCAGCCGGGGAGGCTTATCCGAACGGGCGTGGCGATTTGTTACCGGATTGCGGGCCACGTTAAACAAGCCGCTAAAGAGGTGTAGGTCATCCGCGGATCCGCTCCCGGTCTCCGACACCCGTTCCGGGCGAGAGACGTGGAGACGTGAAGAATGAACAACTGGAACAGCCGCACGAAACTGGTTCACGCGGGCACCCGGCGTAGCCAGTATGGCGAGGTGGCCGAGGCCATCTTCCTGACGCAGGGCTTCGTTTACGACAGTGCCGAACAGGCGGAGGCGCGGTTCATCGAAACCGGGCCGGACGAGTTCATCTATGCCCGCTATGGCAACCCGACCGTGCGGATGCTGGAGGAACGGATGGCCGCGACGGAGGGGACGGAGGATGCCTTCGCCACCGCTTCGGGGATGGCCGCGGTCAACGGCGCGCTGGTGTCGCTGCTCAAGGCCGGGGATCATGTCGTGGCGGCGCGGCAGCTTTTCGGCTCCTGCCTCTATATCCTCAACAACGTTCTCGGTCGTTACGGGGTGGAGGTCACGCTGGTCGATGGCACGAACCTTGCGGAATGGGAGGCCGCGGTGCGTCCCGGAACGAAGGCCGTGTTTTTCGAATCCGTCTCCAACCCGACACTCGAGGTCATGGATATCGCCGGTATCGCCCGGATCGCGCATCGCGTGGGGGCGCTGGTCGTGGTGGACAACGTCTTTGCCACGCCGCTCGAGTCGCGGGCCGTGGCGCTCGGGGCGGATGCCGTCGTTTACTCCACCACCAAGCATGTGGACGGGCAGGGGCGCTGTCTGGGCGGCATGATCCTCGGTTCCAAGGAGTTCATCCGCAAGACGGTGGAGCCTTACCTGAAGCACACGGGCGGCGCGATGAGCCCGTTCAACGCCTGGGTGATGCTCAAGGGGATCGAGACGCTGGACCTTCGTGTGCGCGCCGCCGCCGACTCCGCCAGGGCGATCGCCGAGGCGGTCCAGGGGCACGGCAAGCTGGCCCATGTGATCTATCCCGGCCTTGCCGACCATGCGCAACATGCGCTCGCCGCACGGCAGATGCCGAATGGCGGCACGCTCCTCGCGCTCGACCTGAAGGGCGGGAAGGAGGCGGCGTTCCGTTTCCTCAACGCGCTGAAGATCTTCACGATCACCAACAATCTCGGTGATTCCAAGAGCCTTGTGACGCATCCGGCAACGACCACCCATTCCAGCCTGACCGATGAGGCGCGTGCTGTCGCGGGTATCGGGCCGGGGCTGGTGCGGGTGAGCATCGGGCTGGAGGATACGCAGGACCTGATCGAAGATGTCATGAAGGCACTGGAAGCGGCCTGATACGACCTTGGTATGGGGGCGGGCCGGGCTGGAAATCGGCCTGCCCGCGCCCCATTTTGCTGACACGGGAAAGGCCCGCAGCCGGTGGTGCGTGTCAGACCTTATGCCAGAACAGACGCCAGCGCGGGCCCCGCGCGCCGAGACAACGATCCGGAGCCACAGGATGAACGCGCCGACGAAACCCGACCTCACGCCCGCCGCCCCTGACCGGGAGGAGGCAAAAGCCGCGCTGGATCTGCTGCGGAGCTGGGCGGCGCTCGCCACGCCCGAGGAGGTCGCGACGCTCGACCCCGCCATCGCGCGCCTGTTGCCGGGGCGCGAGGTCGCGAACTATCCCGACCTCAACCGCAGCTATCCGGCGGATTTCGTCGCCGACGAGGCCTATCGCGCCACGCTGCCCGATTTGCAGAACGGCCCGTCCAGCCTGATCGTGGGGGCGCATCGGCCGATCCAGCAGGTCGGCATCTCCAACTTCCGCCTTCCCATCCGTTACCGGCTGCGCGCGGGGGGGGAGATCAGCCTTGAGACGTCCGTCACCGGCACGGTGAGCCTCGCCTCCGGCAAGAAGGGCATCAACATGTCCCGCATCATGCGCAGCTTCTACGCGCATGCCGAGCGGAGCTTCAGCTTCGAGGTGATGTCCTCCGTGCTGGATGACTACAAGGCCGATCTGGGCAGTTGCGACGCGCGGCTGATGATGCGCTTCTCCTTTCCGGCAAGGGTAAAGGCGCTCCGCTCCGGGCTGGAGGGCTACCAGTATTACGACATCGCGCTGGAGATGATCGAAACGGATGGGCGGCGGGAGCGGTTCGTGCATCTCGACTATGTCTATTCCTCCACCTGCCCCTGCTCGCTTGAGCTGTCTGAACACGCGCGCCAGGTGCGGGGGCAGCTTGCGACGCCGCATTCGCAGCGTTCGGTCGCACGGATTTCCGTGGCGCTGGCGGGTGGGCGGACGCTGTGGTTCGAGGATCTGATCGACATCTGCCGCGCCGCCGTGCCGACGGAGACGCAGGTGATGGTCAAGCGCGAGGACGAGCAGGCCTTCGCGGAGCTGAACGCCGCCAACCCGATCTTCGTGGAGGATGCGGCGCGTTCCTTCGCGGAGCGGCTGCTGGGCGATGCGCGGATCGGCGATTTCCGGGTCGCGGCAAGTCATCAGGAGAGCCTGCACAGCCACGATGCGGTCTCCATCCTGACGGAAGGGCCGACCTTCGCCCAGCGGAGCGTGGACCCGCGGTTTCTGGCGACGCTGCATCATTCGGGGTAAGGCCTTCCTGCTGTCCCACACCGCTCTGCCGCGCATGGGCAACCGCTTCCCGAGACTCTGCGATGGCCATCGGCCGATGCGAGCCCACCTGTGCCAGCCCTGCTGCGTCCAAGGCACAGCCATCGGGCCGGTGCTCGCGTTTTCCGGGTAGCGCCTTCCTCCACCGCGGCAGGTCGCCGGCTTCGGCCGGCGTTTTCACCGCGTCGAAGTCACGGCTTCTTACAAAACCCTGCCACGCCTCCCTTCCCGGCTGGACACCGGCCTCCGGCCATCACAGCCTGACCGCTGACCGCTGACCGCTGACCGCTGACCGCTGACCGCTGACCGCTGACCGCTGACC
>NZ_DAMDHB010000003.1:188767-190611 GCF_032102465.1 Haematobacter sp.
GCGACGACTGGTCTTGACAGCGGGCGCGCCTCCGGGAAGCTACGGCCATGCTGGACGTGCGACCTGTCGGATACATCATCGGTCTGCTGGTCGCCGTCATCGGACTGGCGATGCTTGCGCCGCTTGCGCTGGAGGTGGCGCTCCGCACGCCGCACTGGCGGCCGTTCGCGGAGGGCGCGATTGTCACCGTCCTCACCGGCGCTCTCGTGGCGCTTGCCTGCCGGGGAGAGAGCCGGCAGGGCCTCACGATACGCCAGTCTTTTCTGCTCACTACGGGGACGTGGATCGTGCTGCCGTTCTTTGGTGCGCTGCCGCTGATGATCGGCGCACCCCATGCGAACCTGACGGATGCCTATTTCGAGGCGATGTCCGGCTTCACCACCACGGGCACCACGGTTTTCGTCGGGCTGGATGATTTGCCGCGGGGCACGAACCTGTGGCGGGCGATGATGAACGGCATGGGCGGGCTCGGCATCGTCATCGTGGCGATGATCTTCCTGCCGGTGATGCGCGTGGGGGGCATGCAGTTCTTCCGCTCCGAAGGGTTCGACACGCTGGGCAAGGTCTTGCCGCGGGCCATCGACATCGCGGGCGCACTTCTGCGGCTTTACATCGTGCTGACGGTCACTTTCATCGTGATCTTCCGCATGCTGGGCCTTTCGGCCTATGACGCGACGGTAATGGCGCTGTCCTCCGTTTCCACGGGCGGATTTTCCAGCTACGACGACAGCTTCGCGCGCTTTGGCCCGGGGCCGCAATGGGCAGCGGTGGTGTTCATGATCATCGCCTCCACCCCGTTCATCCGCTACATCCAGCTCGTCCGGGGGGATCCGACGCCGCTCTGGCGGGACGTGCAGGTCCGGGCCTATCTCCGCTGGCTGTTCTACGCGGTGATGCTGGTCTTTCTGTATCGCACGCTGGTCTCCGGCGCGCCTGTCGTTCAGACGTTGCAGGAGAGTGCCTTCAACGTGGTGTCGCTGTTCTCCGGCACGGGTCTGACGACGGCGGATGCCTCCACTTGGGGGCAGTTTCCGCTGACGGTGGTCATTCTGGCGGGGCTGGTCGGGGGATGCACCTCCTCCACCGGCTGTTCGATCAAGGTGTTCCGCTTCCTGATCCTCTTTCAGGCAATCCGCAGCCAGATCCTGCGGATCAACTCCCCCCATGCGATGCATCCCGTCCGGTTGGAGGGACGGGTGGTGGATTCGGATGTGCTGAATTCGGTGATCCTGTTCTTCACCATATTCATGCTGAGCCTCGGCGTGCTGACGCTTGGCCTGTCGGTCTGCGGGCTGCATTTCCGCACCGCCATGACAGCCGCCTGGACGGCAATCGCCAATGTCGGCACCGTCTATGGGCCGGAGGTGGAGGCCAGCGGGGCGGTGGCGGGTTTCCCGCGCACCGCGAAATGGCTGATGACCTTCGGAATGTTGCTCGGGCGGCTGGAGCTTATCGCGGTGTTCGTGCTGCTGATGCCCCGCTTCTGGCGCGGCTAGCAGGGTGCTGAAAAGGGTTCCGAGTTTGCTCCGGGGCGGAGATCCTCCCTGCATGGGTGAAGATCTCCCCAGAAACCGCAGGTCTTGGCTCGTGCCCGGACCGATTTTCAGCTTTTCAGCGCAGGGCCGGGTGAACCCACGACTTTTTCCAGCAGCCTGCTAGTTCCAGCAGGCGATGCGGAGCGTGATCGCGCGGGCCAGCGTGGCCAGCGCCTCCGGCTCCAGCGTAACCGGCGAGGCGGCGCCTTCCAGCGGCAGATCGCGGGCAGGGATGGCGCGTGCGACGGCCCCCGGCCCGCTCGCGGGCAGCAGCATTCCCAGGATGCCACCCGTCCGGTCGAGCACCGG